>DASRZG010000674.1:0-17419 GCA_035686585.1 Phycisphaerae bacterium | reverse complement strand
GGGGCGTGGATGACCGGACATCGGGCGCAACAGCGGCGCGTTCACCTTCCTGGGATTGGGCAGGGATGGAAGCATGGGCGTAAAGTGTTTACAGGCAAGGGGCGGGCTTGTCGGTGGACTCGGCAAAGATGACCCCTGCAGCAGGCATTGCGGGTACCCCGCGATTGCAGCCCTCCGTGGCCTGGTTGGCCCTTTTGGACAATGATACCCCGACTTTGCGCAGCCGGCAAGGTGGAAAATGGCGGGGTGTGAAAATGGCGGGGTGGAGCTTCCCTGGGAGACGGGGTTCGGAGGGCGTAGCCCCCGGCCACGAGGGCCGGGGGCGAAATAGGGCGAGGATGCTTTGCGGGCGGTAGACTGGACAGATCGCCGAGGCTCGGGCATGGCGGCAGCGCCTCCCCTTGCCGAACGTGCGGGCGAGGCGGAGAATGTGGGGCGATGAGGTTGCTGATCGACGGCAGGGCGGCTGAGCAGGAGATTGTCACGGGCGTGCAGCGGTACGCGCGGGACATCGCCGCGTGGCTGGAGAGGCTGGGGGTCGATTTCGAGCTCGCCAGGCCGCCGCGGGGGGCGACGCTGCGAAAGCATCTGTGGGAACAGGGCAAGCTCCGCCGGATGTCGCGCCCATACGACGTGCTGTTCTGCCCGGCCAATCTCGCGCCCGTCCGCTCCGTCCGCCCCGCCCGGCTGGTCGTCACGCTGCACTCGGTCGCCTTCGCCCACGACGTGATGGGTTACACGCCGGCCTTCCGCTGGTACTACCGCTGGATGATCCCCCGCGTGATCGACCGGGCCGACGCCCTGATCGCCGTTTCCCACGCTGAACGCGACCGGATCGCCGCGCTCTACCCGCCCGCGGCCGCCAAGATGACCGTCGTCCACCACGGCGTGGACCCCGCCTTCGGGCCTGTCGGCGGCCGGCCGGAACGGCCCTACGTCCTGTTCGTCGGCTCCCTGTCGGCCGGGAAGGACCCGGACACCGCCATCGCCGCCCTCGGCAGGATCGCCGAGATGGTGCCGCACCGGTTCGTCCTGGTCGGCGAGACGGGCGGGCCCTTCCTGGAGCTGACCACCGAGCTCCGCGCCGTCGAACACGGCCTGGCCCCGGACCGTGTGGACTTTCTCGGGTCAATCACCGATACTGCCCGGCTGGCCCGCCTGTATTCCCAGGCGGACGCGCTGGTGCTGCCGTCGCGGTACGAGAGTTTCGGCCTGCCGGTGCTGGAGGCGATGGCGTGCGGGACGGCGGTGATCGCCTCGGACCTGCCGGCGCTGCGCGAAGTGGCGGCGACGGCGGCCGTGTACGCCGCCCCCGGCGACGTGGACGGTTGGGCGGCGGCGCTGCGGTCGGTGCTGACCGACCCCGCCCGCCGGGCGGACCTGCGCCGGCGCGGCCTGGAGCGGGCCAAGGCATTCGGCTGGCGGCAGTGCGCGCAGCGTACACTGGCGGTTTTGGAGCAAGCGGCCCGAGCGTGATCCGTTGGCGGTATCAATTCGACCTCGTCTACGAGCTGACCAAGAAGGAGCTCAAGGTCCGGTACAAGAGCTCCGTGTTGGGCTATCTCTGGAGCATCCTCAACCCGCTGGCGTTGGCGGGGGTGTTTTACGTGGGGCTGGGGCTGATCGTGGGCGTCAAGGGCGACGACCGGCACCCGTTCTGGCTGACGCTGATCTGCGGGATGTTCCCGTGGCAGTGGTTCTTCAACAGCGTCAACGCCTGCACGAACGTCTACGTCGGTAACGCCAACCTGATCCGCAAGGTCGCCTTCCGGCGCGAGCTGCTGCCGCTGGCGACGGTGCTCAACGACCTGATCCACTTCGCCGTCTCCATCCCCGTGATCGTCGCCTTTCTGCTGGTCGCCGGCGGCGGGCCGTCGGCCCATTGGCTGTACGGGGTCCCGTTGCTGATGCTGGCCCAGTTGATCATGGTCTACGCCCTGGGCCTGATCGCCGGGACGCTGAACGTCCTGTTCCGCGACCTGAGCAACCTGGTGGCGATCTTCCTGACCATGCTGTTCTACGTCACCCCGATCATCTACTCGCTGGACCATGGGCCGATCGCCGCGCGGATCGCCCCGTACCGCGGCTGGATCCTGCTCAACCCGGCCGCGGCGGTGGTGGCGGGGTGGAAGGCGCTGCTGCTGGACGGGCGGTTCGACGCGGGCTACTGGGCGATGGCGATGGTGTACGCCCTGGTGGCGCTGGGCGTGGCGCAGGTGGTGCACGCAAGGCTGCGGGGCAGCTTGACCGAGGCGGCATGAACGATTTTGTCATCCAGTTCGAGCAGGTCACGAAGACCTACACGCTGTGCAGCCACGTCTCCGGCGGCATCAAGACGTTCCTGTTCCACCTGCCTGACGCCATCCGCCAGCTCCGCAACAACCGGTTCACCGCGCTGGATTCGGTCTCTTTCGCGGTGGCCGCGGGCGAGTCGCTGGGGGTGATCGGCCCGAACGGGGCGGGCAAGAGCACCACGCTGGCGTTGATCGCCAAGGTGCTGGCGCCGACGGCGGGGCGGGTGACGGCCCGCGGGCGCGTGCTGCCCTTGTTGGAGCTGGGGGCGGGGTTCCACCCGGAGCTGGCAGGCAGAGAGAACATCGTCCTCAACGGCGTGCTGATGGGCCTGACGCGGGCGGAGGTGTTCGCCCGCATGGACCCGATTATCGAGTTCTCCGAGCTGGGCCCCTTCATCGACCAGCCCGTGCGGACCTATTCCACCGGCATGCTGGGCCGGCTGGGCTTTTCGGTGGTGGCCAACCTCGACCCGGAGGTGCTGCTGGTCGACGAGGTGCTGACGGTGGGGGACATGGCCTTCCAGGCCAAGTGCATGGCGCGGATGCGGCAGTTCCAGACGCAGGGCGTGACGATGGTGTTCGTCTCGCACGACATGCACGCCGTGCGGACGGTGTGCGACCGGGCCTTATGGCTGGAGCGCGGGCGGGTGAGGATGATCGGCGACAGCGCGGCCGTCACCGCGGCCTACGAGGCCTCGCAGCCGGCGCCCGCCGCCGCGGAGGCCGCCCAATGAAGATCCTCCACGAGTCCCGCCGCGACGGGCCGAAGGACCTGAGCATCGTCCTGGTGGACTGGTCCTGCCGCGAGAGCTTCCACCTGCTCGACCACCTCGCCCGGCAGGGCTGGCCCCGCGAGCGGTTCGAGGTGATCTGGGTGGAGTTCCACGACGCCCGCCCCGCCGGGATCGAGCGGCTCATGGCCGACGCCCGGCGTGCGGGGGCGCCCGCGCCGTTGGACGTGCACGTGCTGCTGGAGGCCCCGTCCGACGTGCACTATCACAAGCACCTGATGTACAACGTCGGCATCGCCCTGGCGCGGGGGCGGACCGTGTGCATTTGCGACAGCGACGCCATCGTCGGCGGCGACTTCGTCGCCTCGATCGTCGAGGCGCTGGAGGCGGCCGGGGCGGATACGGTCCTGCACCTCGACGAGGTCCGCAACGCCGACCCCCGGCTGTATCCCTTTGGCGACCCCACCCCCGCCCGGATCACAGGGCCCGGCGTGGTCAACTGGATCAACGGCAGGCCGGCGGGGCTGTGGGACACGCGCGATCCCCTCCACAGCCGCAACTACGGCGCCTGCATGGCGGCCGCACGCGACGCCCTGCTGGCGGTCGGGGGGGCCGACGAGCACGCCGACTACCTCGGGCACATCTGCGGTCCTTACGAGATGACCTTCCGGCTGATCAACGCCGGCCAGCGCGAGCTGTGGCATGAGCACCAGTGGCTGTACCACGCCTGGCATCCGGGCGAGGCGGGCAATGGCGAGCGGATGGGCCCGCACGACGGGCGGCACATGTCCACCACGGCGCTGGCGGTGCGGGAAACGGGCCGGGTGCGCCCGTTGGTGGCCAACCCGGTCATCGAACGCCTGCGCGAAGGCGACTGGCGGCCGGAGGTGGAGGAGCTGGTCGCCGCCGCGGCCGCCCCGGCCCGCCTGGCGGCGTGGCGCAAGGGGCGGGTGGTGCCGGCGCGTTCGCCCGCCGCGCCCCCCGGCGGGGCCGTCGGTCCGCGTCTTCGCCTGCCGACCCGGCTGCGCCTGGGGGTGCTGCTGGGGCGGCTGCTGGCCGGGCAGGTTCGCGGGAAGGTGGCGATGCGGAGGCGGCAGCGCCGGCCTGTCGCCGGCGGCGGGGCCAACGGGCGATCCGTGCCGGGACTCTCCCACGCGGTCAAGCTGGTCCGTTTCTGCCGCCGCATGACGCGCCACGACGTTCACCTGATGCGCCAGTCGTGGCGGACGCTGAAGGTCTTGCGCGCGAGGGATCACCAGCGTATCTTCTTGTATGGCGTGGGCTGGATAGCTAGGATGGTCCGCGTGTTGAGTCGGGACTGCGGCATCGAGGTTGTGGCCGCGGCCCGCTGGGACGGGTTCCCGTCAGATCGTCCGTGGCTCGGGCGGGTCGTGGGCGAGGCGGCCCTTGCCGGGCGGGACGAGCCGGTGGTGATCGCCGCCGGCGCGGACATGGACCGGCATTTCGCCCGGCTCGTCGAGGCGGGAGTACGTGAAGATCGAATCTGGAGGCTCGGGTAGCTTCCATCGCCATGTGTGTTCTGATATGTGCATCCACCAGCCCGGTGTCACCGACGACCGCCGGCGGCTGCGCCTGATTCGTGAAGGTCATGGGTGAGAAAGCCGGACAACCCGCCGCGGAGGCCGGCCCCCTGGCAGAGGGCCTGTACCGCACCCTGTCGCTGATCCGCCACGTCGAGCGGAAGATCGTCGAGGTCTACGCCAGCGACGTGATGCAGACGCCCGTGCACCTGAGCATCGGGCAGGAGGCGATTCCCACCGCCTTCTGCGCCCACCTGAACGACGACGACCTGAAGATCGGCACGCACCGCTCCCACGGGCTGTTCCTGGCCAACGGGGGCGACCCCGCCGCCCTGCTGGCGGAGCTGCTGGGCCGGCGGACGGGCTGTTCCGGCGGGTGGGGCGGGTCCATGCACGTGATCGACCTCGCCCACGGGCTGGTGGGCACCTCCAGCATCGTCGGCGGGGTCTTGCCGATCGCGGTGGGCCTGGCGATGGCGGTCGCCTCGCCGGCCGTGGCGGCGGTGTACTTCGGCGACGGCGCCGCCGACCAGGGCGTGTTCGCCGAGAGCCTCAACTTCGCCGCCCTGAAGCGCCTGCCCGTCCTCTTCGTCTGCGCCAACAACCGCTACAGCGTCTACACCCCCGCCGGGCAGCGGCGGGCCGTGCCGCCCGCCGAGGTGGCCAAGGCCTTCGCCGTTCGCACGATCGAGGCGCCCATCGAGGTCTCCAGCGATGTGTTCGCCCTGCACGAGCTGCTGGCCGACCCGATCGCCGAGGTCCGCGCCGCCGCCGGGCCGCTGATGGTGGAGTGCCACACCGTCCGCGCCCTCGACCACAACGGCACCCGCGACGACGTGGCCGCGGGCTTCCGGCCCCAGGTCGAGCGCGAGCTGTTCGAGGCCTACGACCCCATGAAGGTCGCCCGCTGCCGCATGCCCGCCGAGGCCGCCGACCGGATCGACGCCGAAAATGTCCGCGCGGTCGAGGCCGCCTACGCCCGGGCCCTGGCCGGTGCCGAGACCGTCCTGGCCTTCGACGCCCCCGCCGGCGCCGCGGAGGCGGGGCCGTGGCGAAAGGACGGCGCCGGTGAGTAACTGGGGCACCACGCCGACGCTGCCGGAGATCCTCCCCCTGGGGGAGCGGCCCCTGGCCTACAGCCAGGCCGTCTTCGAGGCGATGGAGACCGCCCTGGCCGCCGACGAGCGAACCAGGCTGTTCGGCGAGGGCGTCACCGACAAGGCGGGCACCTACGGCACCACGCGGGAGATGGCCGAGCGGTTCGGCCCGGATCGCGTCTTCGACGTCCCCACGGCCGAGCAGATCATCACCGGCCTGGCCATCGGCATGAGCCTCGGCGGCCTGCGCCCGATCGTGATCCACCCCCGCAACGACTTCCTGCTGGTGGCGATGGACCAGATCGCCAACCACGCCGCCAAGTGGAAGGCGATGTTCGGCGGCGCGATCCGGCTGCCGTTGACGATCCGCTCGGTCTCCTGCCGCGGGTGGGGCTCAGCCGCCCAGCACAGCCAGGCCCTGCACGCGACGATGGCCCACATGCCCGGGCTGATGGTGGCGACACCCTTCACCCCCGGCGACGCCAAGGGAATTGCGCTGTGGGCCGCCCTGGAGGCGGAAGAGCCCGTCATGATCATGGAGCACAAGTGGCTGTGGAATCTCCGAGGCCACGTGCCGGCCGGCTGCGGCCCGACCCCGCCGGCCGGGCCGCAGGTGCTCCGCCGCGGCGACGACGTCACCATCGTCGGCATCAGCTACGGCGCCGCCGACGCCCTCATCGCCGCCGAGGCCCTGGCGGCCGATGGCATCGCCGCGGAGGTGATCGACCTCCGCTGGCTCAAGCCGCTCGACGTCGCCCCGATCGCCGAATCCGTCCGACGGACGGGCAGGCTGGTGGTGGTGGACACCGGGCACGTCTCCTACGGCGCCGCCGCCGAGATCGTCGCCGCCACGGCCGAGCGCGTGAGCCCCTCGGCCATGAAGGCGGCCCCGGCGCGCGTGGCGCTTCCGGACGTGCCCGCCCCGGCCTGCAGCGAGAAGACGTACTACCCCGGCCCGAAGACGGTCGCCGATCGCGTCCGGTCGATGCTCCGGCCGGCCGGGACCCGGGGCGGCCGGGTGACAACGCCGGACTAGGGCTCTGGAACTCGTGTCCGGATGGGTGCCACTGCTGCGCAGTTTGCAGCAGTGCCAGACGCTCTGCACGGCTGCGGAAGACGCAGCCGTGGCACCCAACCCATCGCGAGAAGGGCTGGACGCATCTGTTATTCGCGGCGTGGGCGCCATGCCCGGCCGCAGGTTTGGGCGAGGGAAGGGCGTATCCGTGGAGATCGTCGCCCGTCGTGACTACGAGAAGCCGCCGGACGTGAGCGTGATCCTCCTGGACTGGACGTGCCGGGAGAGCTTCCACATCCTGGACTACTTCGACCGCCAGGACGTGGATCGCGACCGCTACGAGGTGATCTGGATCGAGTACTGGGACCGCCGGGCCGGGGCGATCGAGCAGGCCCTCGCCCGGGCCGGCGAGGCGGGCCGGGCGGCCCCGATCGACACCTGGATCATCCTGCACCAGCCGGCGGAGGCTTACTACCACAAGCACCTGATGTACAACGTCGGCATCGCCCTGGCCCGCGGGCGGATCGTGACGATCATGGACTCCGACGCCTTCTTCAAGCCCTCCTTCATCCCGTCCATCATCGACGCCTTCCAGTTCGACCCGCCGCTGGTGCTGCACCACGACCAGGTCCGCAACCTCGACAAGCGGTTCTACCCGTTCAACCATCCCGACTTCGATGACGTGATCGGTGAGGGCGCCATCAACTGGACCGGCACATGCACCACGGGCGTCGCCGACACCGTGGACCCCCTCCACAGCCGCAATTACGGGGCGTGCATGTCCGCCCTGCGCCGCGACCTGATCGCCGTCGGCGGGGCGGACGAGCACCTCGACTACCTCGGCCACATTTGCGGCCCGTACGACCTGACGTTCCGCCTGGTCAACCACAACCGCCGCCAGCGCTGGCACGAGAGCGAATTCATCTACCACGTCTGGCACCCCGGGCAGGCGGGCGACGACAACTTCGGGGGGCCCCACGACGGGCGGCACATGTCGACCCGCGCGCTGGCGACCTTGACCCGCCGGCAGGTCCAGCCGGCGGTGGAGAACCCCGCCATCCGCCTGCTGCGGACGAGGGCGCCCGGCTGGGACGACCCGGAACGAGTCCAGGCGGCGCTGATCGACCCCGAGCGGACGGCGGAGTGGGTGATCGACCATGGCGATACCGAAACGGTCGGGCAGGACAGTTGGGGCCATCAGATCCGGATGCGGCGGACCCGCACCGCCGACGAGCAGGCGGAAGCCCAACCCGAGCCGCCGCCCCGGCGCCGCCGGTCGCCCGTTCCCTTGCCGTCGGTGGACCAGGTGGTGTATCAGAGCCGGACGGACCGGGAGGATCCGCAACTGCGTTTCGCCACCAAGGTCCGGCTGTGGGCGGTGATGGTGCTTCTGGTGGTTCGGCAGATGATGGGCCTGCGGACCGACCCGGGCTTCCCGAGGCCGCGCGGCCGCCTCGGGCGGCGCCTGCGCCGACTGTCGGCCCGCCACAGGTACTGGATGCGCCGGTGCTGGCACCGGATGTGCATCGCCTACCTCAACGGCGCCGACGAGATCGCGTTTTACGGCGACGGCGGGTATATCAGGGTGGGCCGGATCCTCGCCGGGGACCTGCCCGTGCGGGTCTGCGGCGTGATTCCCTGCCGCCCGACCCGGCGGACGGAGCTGGCCGGGATGAGAGTGCTGCGCGACGAGCAGGTCAAGTACGTCCGCGGCTACGTGCTGCTGACGAGCCTGCTGGACAAGGAAGCGGCCTATCGCCGCCTGGAGGCGATGGAGCTGCCGCGGCAGCGGGTGATGCCGTTGCGATAGCGTGTAGGAGACGAGAGCGGATGAAGATCCTGGTGACGGGCGGGGCGGGGTACCTGGGCAGCGTGCTGGTCGGCGAGCTGCTGGCGGCGGGGCATGACGTGCTGGCGGTGGACAACTTCCGCTACGGACAGACGTCGCTGCTGCCGTACTGCGCGGACAAGCGCTTCGACGTCGTCCGCGGCGACGCCCGCGACCGGGAGCTGATGGCGCGCTGCCTGGAGGGCGCCGACTACATCTTCCCCCTGGCGTGTCTGACCGGGGCGCCGCTGTGCAGCCAGGACCCCGTCGGCAGCCAGACCATCAACCACGACGCCGTCGCCATGCTGCTGGATCTCCGCGCGCCGGGCCAGCGGATCATCTTCCCCACCACCAACAGCGGCTACGGCGTGGGCGAGGCGGGCAAGTTCTGCACCGAGGACACGCCGCTTAGGCCGGTGTCCCTGTACGGCAAGCAGAAGGTCGCCGTCGAGCGGAAGCTGCTGGCGGCCGAGGACACGCTGACCTTCCGCTTCGCCACCCTCTTCGGCGTCAGCGGGCGGATGAGGCTCGACCTGCTGGTCAACGACTTCGTCTGCCGGGCGGTCCGCGACCGCTTCCTGGTCCTGTTCGAGGCCCATTTCAAGCGGAATTTCCTCCACGTCCGCGACGCGGCCAGGGCGTTCCTGCACGCGATGGAGCACTTCGACGATATGGCGGGCCGGCCGTACAACGTGGGCCTCTCCGACGCCAACCTCAGCAAGCTCGAGTTGTGCGAGGAGATCAGGAAGCAGTTGCCGGACTTCTACTTCACCGAGTACGAGCTGGGCAGGGACCCCGACAAGCGGGACTACATCGTCTCCAACGAGCGGATCGAGGCCACCGGCTTTGCGCCCGCCTTCTCGCTGGCCGACGGCATCGCCGAGTTGATCAAGGCCTGCCGCGTGATGCCCAGAACGCTGTTCGGGAACGTGTGACAGGCGGGTGCCATGGTTACGCGTTGTCTGCGTAACCATGCGCCGCCGATCCGAAAGGTTGAAACCGCACATGCCAACGCCGCCGAGAATGCCGGACCTGACGGCCGACCGGGCCGCCCGCCGGCGCTGGCTCCGGGGGGCCGTGGCCGCCCACCTGGGCCTGGCGCTGCTGGTGTTCTCGCCGATGGTTCTCCGCGGCAAGCTGGCCGTCTGGAGCACGGACAACTACTACACCCACCTGCCGAACCTGCTGTTCGCCCACGATGTCGTCCGCGCGGGCGACCCGGGCCTGTGGAACCCGTACGTCCAGTGCGGCATGGACTTCTCCGCCAGCGCCCTCAACGGCGTGTATTACCCGATGAACTGGCCGCTGTTCCTGCTGCCGCGGGATTGGGTCGTCGCCGGCTGGGGGGTGCGGGGGCTGATCGAGCTGTGGCTGGTGGGGGTGTTCGCCTACCTGCTGTTCCGCGAGGAGCTCCAAGATGCCCGGTGGGCGCTGTTCTCGTCCATCATGTACCAGATGGGCGGGTACGCGCTGTGGTGCATGACCGTCTGGGGAGGCGGGCTGCTGTTTATGACGGCGGGGCTGTACGTGGTGTGGTCGCTGCCGCGAAGGCCGCGGTGGCGCTCCATGGCGTACCTCGCCGCGTGCGGCGCGATGCTGATGATCGGCACGATCCTGCCCTACGCCTTCGCGGGCATGGCGGCGATCTGCCTCTTCTACGTCTATCGATACTGGCCGGACTCGATCAACCCGCTGTCGCGCCGGGGGTACAAGGGCACGTTCCTGGCCGGGATCGCCGCGGCCGTGCTGTTAGGCATGTTCCGCCTGCTGCCGGTGGCCCTGTCGCTGCCGGAGGGCAACCGCATGTCCGCCGGCGCCGATCCGCGGCGGTTCCTCGTCCCGCCCAGCACCGTGTACATGGGCGTCAGTGCCTTCGCTCCCGAGGCGATGGGCGTGCATTTCAGCTCCTCCACGCCCATGATGGCCCATGCCGTCGAGGGCTTCACCCGGCACAGCCACCCCTTCGCCTTCCCGTACCACGGCGCCTTGGCGGTTCTGCTGGGATTGTGGGCGGCGGTCGCCTGCCGCGACCGGCGTGTGCTGTTCTGGCTGGCGGTGGTGGCGATCTCCTCGGCCTACCTGTTGTCGGTCCGGCCCGTGGCGGACCTGATCCGGATGCTGGTCTATCCGACGTACCATCCCAGCGTGCCCAAGCCGATCGTGGCGATCGGCCTGTGCGCGTTGGCCGGCCACGCGGGCCATCGGCTGGCGCGTCAGGCGGGAGGCGTCACGTCCGCCCAGATCGCCTGGACCGCGGCCCTGGCGGCGGGAGGCGTGTGCTTCCTGGTGTTGTTCCGGGCCTACCAGGATCCCGACGTCATGCGTTCGGCGCGAGCCTGGATCCTCCTGGCGGGCCTGTGGACGGGGGTGGGCGTGCTGGCCGGGGTGCGATCGCCTCGCCTGTTGAGGTGGTTCGTCGTGCTGACCGTGGTCGCGGTCGCCTCGGGCGCCGCGTGGGCCGTGTGGCGCCATGGGGCCGACGTCGCCGACATGCAGCGGACCAGCCCGCTGTTCGGCCTCGTGGCCGTGAACATCCTCGCCTCGCTGCTGGGCATGGGCTGGTGCTTGCTGGCGGCGGCGGTGTGGCGGCGGAGAAGCGGCACGGGCTGGGCGGTCGTTGCGGCGACGGCGGCGGTCGTGGGGGCCGTGGCCGTCATCGCGTGCCTCAGCGGGGTGGCCGTCCCGCCGCTGGCCGACAGCGCCAGGCCGATCGTGGCGGCGATGGGCATCGCGCGGTTCGCCCTGGCTGCGGTCGTGTTCGTGACCGTGGTCCTGCTGGCCCGAAGACGGGAGACGGTCCGCGCCGCCCTGTTCCCCTTGCTGGTGGCGATGCTGCTGGTGGACCTGATCCCGTTTAACAAGATCTACAGCCACATGGTCACCCAGCCCTTCGGCCTGTATGCCGAGCTGTACCCCGACACGGGCCACCGGCTCCGTTTCGGAGAGCGTCGCATTCTCTCCGGCAACCTGTTGGCCAACTCCGCCTTCGAGATGGACGGGGACCCTCCGCCCGCGGCCTGGCGCAAGGGGTCCAACCGCGCCGGCGGGCCGATGCTGGAAGTCCGCCGGGCCGACGGGGGCGGCAACGAGGACAGTCGCATCGTCGCCCTCGCCCACGACAGCCCGGAAACGGCACACCTGTTCCAAACGGTCCGAACCGCTGCACCCGCGAGGGACAGGACCTTCGCCTGCGGCGCGTGGGCCCGCACATCCAGCCCCGACACGGTCTCCCTGCTGCTGACCGACTCGCTCAGCGGCGCCGCCTCGGCCAGCCATAGCGGCAGCGGGCGGTGGGAGTGGCTGTCGGCGTCCCATACGGGCACCTCGCCCGAGGTGTGGGTCAGAATGCACATTTCAATGTCCCAGCCCGGCCGGGCCGAGGTCTGCGGGGCGGCCCTCGTCGAGGGGCATTACGTTCTCCCGACCGTCCGGCCCCCCGGGGCCGAGCCGCCTGACGGACCCGCCTACGAGGACCTGGACCTGGCCAACTACCGTGTCAACCAGCCGCACCAGGTCCTGGGCCTGTACTCTCATGAGCTTCAGACCAATCGGCCGACGGTGTACGGCCTCCGGTCCTACGGCGGGGTCGACGCGATGATCCCCCGGCGGCACATGGCGATGATCCTGCATTTCGTGCCGGATGCCTTCCAGCGTGGGGGGGGCAGGGGAGGCATCGCCCCGAACCTGACGCAGCCGCGCCTGCTCGACCTGTTCGGCTGCCGGTACGACCTCGCCGTCCAGGCAGGTCGTGTGCGGAAGGAGGCCCTTTCCCGCCTCATGCTCTTCGAAGGCTACGAGGTGATCGCCGAGGACGCCGAGGCCCTGGACCGCCTCGAGTCCCCCGAGTTCGATCCCAACCGCCGGCTGGTCCTGTCGTCGGCCCCGTCCGTCCCTTCGGCGGCGGCCCCGTCCCGCGCCATACCCCTCGATTACACCTCGCCGACGACCAGTCGGATCGAGGTGTCCGTCCGCGCCGCCCGCCCCGGCCTGGTCCTGTTCAACGATTCCTACCACAAGGGCTGGGGCGCGGAGGTCAACGGCCGGGCGGTCGAGGTGCTCCGGGCCAATTACAACTTCATGGCCGTAGCCGTCCCACCCGGCCAGAGCAACGTGGTATTCCGCTTCCGGCCACGACGGCTGTTCCTGGGCCTGAAGGTCAGCGCGATCGGAGCGGCCTTGTTGCTGGCGGCGGGGTGCCTGGGGTATGTAAGGGACCGAAAGGATCGCCCCCACCGCGACGAGGGCCAGGATTCCGGGAGCCGGGTACCATGAAATTACTTATACAAATCCCCTGCTACAACGAGGAGAAGACGCTCCCGGACGTGATCGCCTCGCTGCCGACGGCGATCGACGGGGTGGACGAGATTCGCACGCTGGTGATCGACGACGGCAGCACGGACGGGACGATCGAGGCCGCCCGCGAGTGCGGCGTGGACTATATCGTCCGCAACGGCAGGAACCTGGGGCTGGCCAGGAGCTTCGCCAAGGGTTTGGACGCCTGCCTGTACCTCGGCGCCGACCTGATCGTGAACATGGACGGCGACGCCCAGCACCGCGGCCAGGACGTGCCGGCGCTGGTCCGGCCCATCCTGACGCGTAAGGCTGACCTGGTCGTGGGGGCGCGGGACTTCAGCGACCGGCGGCGCTTCCCGCGGTGGAAGGCGTGGCTGGAACGGTTCGGCTCGGCCGTCACGCGCGGCATGTCCGGCACGGACGTCCCCGACGTCACCTGCGGCTTCCGGGCGATGGACCGCGCTGCCGCCGTCCGGGTGCTGACCCTCAGCGACTACACCTACACCGTCGAGATGATCCTCCAGGCCGGCCGGACCGGCCTGAAGGTCGGCTGGGCGCCCATCGGCCTCAACGACGCCCGCCGCGAGTCCCGCCTCATCTGCGGCACCGGCTCGTTCATCCGCCGCCAGGTGGCGATCCTGCTCAAGACCTACATCTACTATTGCCCGCTGCGGTTCTTCTCGTGGCTGGCGGGGGCGTCGTTCCTCGTCTCGGTCGTCGCGGCCCTTCGCCTCGCTTACTACCTGCTGTTCGCCGACCCGACGATGATCAAGTGGCGGTCGGGCACGGGCGTGGTGTTCCAGTTGGGCATCGTGGCGACGCTGCTGTTCCTGATGGCGGCTCTGCTGGGGACGGTCCTGTCCGGCCTGCGGGGGA
Organism: Phycisphaerae bacterium; assembly: GCA_035686585.1. Lineage (GTDB taxonomy): Bacteria > Planctomycetota > Phycisphaerae > SM23-33 > SM23-33 > DASRZG01. The sequence goes on along the minus strand of DASRZG010000674.1, from coordinate 3,744 downwards.
TGCTGCTGGACACCCGCAGCCACGTGCGGAACATCGAACTGGCCGGGAAGATCCCCCCGCTGGACTGCGAGATCATCACCGTCCAAGGCGACCAGGCGCTCGCCTCCGGCGATCCCGGCGCAGCCGCCGGGGCCCGGGGCTCCTTCGAGCGGGACGCGACATGACCGCCGGCGCCGCGACAGTCCGCGTCGTCCTGCTCCATCCGCGCACCGACCACCTCGTGCCCGCCGCCACGCCCGAGTACGTCGCCGGCAACAGCGGCTGCCTGCCGCCGATGGGCCTGCTCTACCTCCAGGCCGCCATCGAGCACTCCCGCCACGAGTCCGTCCTGCTCGACGCCAACGCCGAGGGCCTCGACCACGCCGCCGCCGCCCGGCGCGTGGCCGAGATCGCCCCCGACGTCGTCGGCATCCAGGCGATGACCTTCACCCTGCCCGACGCGGTGCTGGCCGCCCGGGCGATCAAGCAGGCCGCCCCGCGGGTCAAGACCGTCCTCGGCGGCCCGCATCCGACCATCTTCCCGCACCAGACCGCCGCCCTCGACGGCGTGGACTACGCCTTCGCCGGGGAGGGCGAGGTGGACTTCGTCCGCCTGCTGGACGCCTGGGGCGACCAGGCCGCCGAAGGGGCCGTCCCCGGCGTCGCCCGCAAGGCCGACGGCGGCGTGCATTTCACACCGTCGGCCGGCTTGCTGAAGAACCTCGACGCCCTGCCGCTGCCCGCACGCCGGTCGTCGCCGTACCGCAAGTACCACTCCGTCCTCGCCAAGCGCAACCCCATCACCGTCATGATCACCAGCCGGGGCTGCCCGTTCGACTGCGTGTTCTGCAACCGCATGGGCAGGAAGTACCGGGCTCACTCAGCCGAGCGCGTCCTGGCCGAGTTCGACGACATCGCCCAGATGGGCATCGCCGAGGTGTTCATCCACGACGACACGTTCACCCTCCGCCGCGATCGGGTGGAGGCGATCTGCCGCGGCCTGATCGAGCGGAAGCCGGGGCTGATCTGGGAGGCCCGCACCCGCGTGGACTGCGTGGACGGCGAGCTGCTGCACCTGATGCGCCGCGCGGGCTGCACGCGCCTGAGCTTCGGCGTCGAGAGCGGCTCGCCGGCCGTGCTGAAGGCCATGCGCAAGGGCATCGAGCTGGACAGGGTAAAGGAGGTCTTCCGCCTCTGCCGCACTGAGGGCATCACCACGCTGGCCGACTTCATGATCGGCTCGCTGGATGAGCGGCGCGAGGACGTGGAGATGTCGCTGGAGTTGGCGGCGAGCATCCGGCCCGACTACGTCCAGTACAGCATCTGCAGCCCGTACCCGGGCACGCCGCTGTACGCGATCGGTCGCGAAACCGGCCTGATCGCCGAGGACGTCTGGGCGGCCTTCGCCCGCGACCCGCTGGCGGAGTTCCGATCCCCCGTCTGGACGCAGCATTTCACGGAGGAGGAGCTCGTCTCCCTGGCGGCGATGGCGTACCGGCGGTTCTACATGACGCCGGGCCGGATGCTGCGGCAGGCCGCCAAGGTCCGATCCCTCAAGCAGCTCAAGGGCATGGCGGCGGCGGCGTGGGGGATGCTGAGGAGATGACCGCGCCGGCCCGGCCCGGCACGGCAAGTGTGAGGTGTGGATGAGAGTCCTGTTGCTCAACGCGGCCTTCAACCGCTACGGCGGCGTCCAAGGCCACGGCGGGGCGCAGATCCCGCTGAACCTGTGCTACCTGGCCGCCTACGTCCGGCGGCAGCGGCCCGGGGTCGAGGTCCGCATCCTCGACGCGGAGGCCGAGGGCCTCCGCCACGAGCAGACCGTGGAGCGGGCGGCCGGATTCGCCCCCGACCTGGTGGGCATCACCGCCAACACCTGCGTGTTCGATTCCGTGATCGACCTGACCGCCCTGCTGAAGCGGCGGATGCCGTCGGCGAAGGTGGTCCTCGGCGGCTCGCACCCCACGGCCCTTCCCGAGCGGACGCTGGCCGAATGCCAGGCGGACTTCCTCGTCCTCGGTGAGGGCGAGATCACGCTCAACGAGCTGGCCGGCCGGCTGGCCGAGGGGCCAAACGGCTGGGGCGACATCGCGGGGCTGGCCTTTCGCGACGCCGAGGGCAAGGCGGTGGTCAACGCGCCTCGCCCGCTGATCGAGGACCTGGACTCCCTGCCGATGCCGGCCCGCGACCTGGTCGACAACAGCCTGTACTATCCGCCGCCGACCAAGAACGTCAGCTCGGGCAGGAGCACGCTGATCTCCACCAGCCGGGGATGCCCGTTCCACTGCGGGTTCTGCTCGGCCAACACCGTCTGGATGAGCCGGCGGATCCGCTCCCGCAGCGCGGGCAACCTCGTCGAGGAGATGGCCGAGTGCGTCGGGCGGTACGGCATCGCCTCGTTCAACTTCGCCGACGAGTTCTTCACCGCCGACAAGGCCCGCGTGCTGGCGATCTGCGAGCTGATCCGCCAACGCGGGCTGGAGGTCACCTGGGTGTGCAGCGCCCGCGCCCAGAAGCTCGACCGCCAGACCCTCCAGGCCATGAAGGCCGCCGGCTGCCGGGAGCTGAGCTTCGGCATCGAATCGGGCAGCCCCGAGATCCTCCAGCGGATGGACAAGCGGATCGACCTGGAGGAGGCCAAGAGCGTGATCTCGGCCGCCAACGCCCTGGGCATCCGCACGCACGCGGGGTTCATCATCGGCTACCCGGGCGAGACGGCCGAGACGGTTCGCCAGACGGTCCGCGTCGCCAAGTGGCTGGACGTGGACATCGCCGCCTTCTGGATCGCCAGCCCGCTGCCCGGTTCGCGCCTGTGGGAGGAGGCCAACGCCAACGGCTGGATCCGCCCCGGCGCGAGGTGGTCGGACTTCTCGCCCCTGTCCAACAACCGCTCCGTCCTGACGATCCCCACGCTCAGCATCGACCGCATTCGCCAACTCCACCGGCGGGCGCTGCGGAGCTTCTACTTCCGGCCCAGGTACATCCTCCGCAAGCTGCTGTCGATCCGCCACGGCTACCAGATCGCCAACCTGTTCAAGGGCCTGCTGATCCTGATGCGGATCAGGAAATGAAGGGATTGGCGAATGGCGATTGACGATTGTCGATTGTCGATTGCGGATTGTGGGATGGGAACTGGGTGCCACGGGCTGCTTGCAGCCCGTGTGGGCAGAGGCGGGACCCTCGGCCGGGGTCCTTCCCCCTCCCGCACAGGCTGCAAGCAGCCGTACGTGTTTAGCCACGCGGTGGCGTTTGGCAATAGCCTCGGGCGCCAGCCCGTGGAACGGGCGAACCCATTCCAGTCGGAGTCCCGTAGGGACGATTGGGTTTCCAACCCGACGGCTCAATCGTCCCTGCGGGACTCCGACCCCGTGTTGTGCGCTCGCACCACGGGCTGGCGCCCGAGGCTACTATCAACCGCCGCTGCGCGGCTGGAGGCCTGGACGAATCATCCTGCCACTCCGGCCCGCCTGGGCGACCACGCTGAACAGGTGCAAGCAGCCTGCGGCACTCAAGGTAAGTATCCCGCGCGACCCGTTACACTGATCCCTGAGTAATCCACCCATGCGCCCGCGCCTCAGAAAAGTCTGTCTCTTCGCGACCAAGGCAACCGTGGCGATTGCGCTGTTGGCGTGGGTGGCCTCGCAGGCGCACTGGAAGGACTACGTCCTTACGGCCAACGGCGACAGTTGGGCCGTCCTATCCGCCCCCGCCGACGGCGAGGAAGGAACCTTCCGGGTCAGCCGGGGCCTGCTGTGGTGGCGGACC
>DASRZG010000673.1:0-10447 GCA_035686585.1 Phycisphaerae bacterium | reverse complement strand
GCGGCGATCAGGATCAGCGCGTAAACGACATAGCCGGTGGCCCCCATCGAGGAGATCTCTCGCGGCCCGCCGGACAGCGACAGGCTCGCCGACCCGCCTTCGGCCGCCAGCAGCGCGACGGCCAGCAGCAGGCAGGCGTCGGCGAAGCCCAGCATCCCATAAGCCTTGGCGGCGCCGGCCTTGGCGTTGCCCCGGCCCTGGTTGATCATCAGGAACAGCATCAGCGTGACGATCTCCCAGCCCACCAGCAGCACCAGCAGGTTGCCCGCCAGCGCCACGATGCACGCCCCCGCCAACGCCCACAGCAGGTAGGCGTAGAACTTGCCCTCCCAGTACCGCCCCGCCATCGCGCGGAGGCTGTAGACGGTGATCAGCAGGGCGAACGCCGCGCTGCCCCCGGCCACCAGGGTCCCCAGCACCGAGTGGGACAGGTCCACCGACAGGGCGATCGTCTTGGTCAGCTTGGTCCACTCCCATGTGAACGGCGCGGCCCCGCCGCGGACGACGAGGACCGCCGCCAGGGCGCCGGCCGATCCCGCCAGCGCCAGCAGACGGCAGATGGCCGGGGAGGCCCGGCTGATCACGTACGCCAGCGTCCCGCCCAGCAGGGCGATGCTGATCGGCAGCATCAGCGGCCCGGTCATGGTTCGGAGGAATTCGTTCATGGCGCGCTCACCGTTTCCTGCCCTTGGTGCGTGGAAGCATCCGTTGGGTCTTGGCTTGCGAGAGCCTGATCAGCTCGTCGAAGGTGTAGAGAGGCTTGTGGGAATCGGCGTCGACGATGCGGCACATCCGCTCGGTGCAGGAGTAGCACGGGTCCACGCTGGCCAGGGTGATGGCGACGTCGGCGATCTGCTGGCCGATGCAGGAAGCCTTGAAGGTGGGGATGTTGACGTAGCTGGGGGCGCGGATCTTGTGCCGCACGGGGCGGTTGGTCCCGTCGGAGCGGACGTAATGGAAGGTCTCGCCGCGGGGCGCCTCGACGTGGCCTACCCCCTCGCCCGGCGGGATCTCCTCGACCTTGGCGTCGATCTCACCGCCCGGCATGTCCTTGACGCACTGGCGGATGATCTTGACCGACTCGAAGCACTCCAGCAGGCGGACCACCGCCTTGCCGAACACGTCGCCGCCGGGGGCGGTGATCACGTCCCAGTCCACCCGGTCGTACGCGCCGTACGGGTCGTCACGGCGGACGTCGATGGGCACCCCGCTGCCCCGGGCGGTCGGGCCGGTGGCGCCATAGGCCCTGGCGGCCTCAGGCGTAAGGATGCCCACGTTCTTGAGCCGCGCGTGCAGGACCGGGTCGTCCAGCACGGCCTTGGTCAGCATGTCCAGCGGGGCGAGGAGATCGGCGCAGGCCTTGTCGGCGGCGGCGAGCTGCTCGTCGGTCATGTCGCGCCGGACGCCGCCGATCTTGGCGTTGGCGTAGTTGACCCGGCTGCCTGTGGCCAGCTCCAGCACGTCCATGATCGGCTCGCGGTACTTCCAGGCCCACATGAATACGGTGTTGTAGCCCAGGAAGTGCCCGGCCAGGCCCACCCACAGCAGGTGGGAGTGGAGCCGCTCCAGCTCGTTGACGATGGTCCGCAGGTACAGGGCCCGCTCCGGCGCGCGGACCTGGGCGATCTCCTCGACCGCCTGGACGTAGGCCAGCGGGTGGGTGGCCGAACAGATCCCACAGACCCGCTCGACGACGAAGGGCACCTGGTCGAAGGTCTTGGACTCGTCGAGCTTCTCGATGCCGCGGTGGTTGTAGGAGATGCGGACGTCCACGTCGACGACGGTCTCGCCGTCCACGTAGAGCTGGAAGAACTCCGGCTCCTCCTGGAGGGGATGGAAGGGCCCGATGGTCACGACGGTTCGCTCGCGCTTGCCGGGCGCGGGCGGCGGAGCTGATTGGAGGTCCTCCGGCGGCGGCTGGGGCGCCGGCGGGGCCGGGCGGTCGGCCACCTGGTCGAAGCTCTTCCGCAGCGGGTAGAGGCCCTGGGGCCAGTCGTCGGCGAGGATGAGCCGGCGCATGTCCGGGTGGTCGCGGAAGGTCACCCCCAGCAGGTCGTGCATCTCGCGCTCGATCCAGTTGGCGGCGGCGACGACGGGGGCGATCGAATCCAGCGCCACGGCGGGCCGGGCGGCGAGGACCTTGAGGGTGACCACCGCCCCGGCGGGCTCGAAGGCCCAGTGCTGAAGGACGTCCACGCCGTCGCGAACCTCCAGGGCGGTGCAGGTGGCCAGGCGGGCGCCTTCCATGGCGAACATCTTCGCCGCCACCTCTACCACCCGGGCGGGGTCCACCCGGGCAATCCCCCGCCGGGGCTCGCACTGGTGCACCTCGGTCACCAGCTCGCCGAGCCGGTCCAGCACCTCCCCGACGAAGCCCATCAGCGGCACTTCGGTTTCCGTCGCTGTGACAGTCATCTCGAACGTCCCTTATCCGTCGTGTGAAGCAGTCGTTGGTTGTTGGGCCCCAAAGGGGCCCATGGCATTTGGCCGGGGGCGACAGCCCCCGGAACCGGGTGTCTTTCTGATACTGAGCCCCGAAGGGGCGACAGAAGCGACGCCACGACTGCCGCCTTTCCATCGCCCCTTCGGGGCTCTTCCCCGAAAAGGGGCCCATTCCGGGGGCTGACGCCCCCGGCCAAATGCTCCCCGCTCCTTCGGAGCGGTACAACGCACGCTAGTGACGTACCCGCCTTCAGGCGGAGGTGCTCGGACACCCCTGCCAGCCTTGGACCCGGCTTCCGTGCGGTATCAGGGCGACGTTTCATCCGCGAACCCCCCCTCCGACCTCGCCGGAAGATGCCGCGGGGCTGGCCAGTTCCTTCAGATAGCCGATGGCCTTGACCGCCGCGCTGATCATGGCCTCCGGCTTTGGCGGGCAGCCCGGCACGTACATGATGATGGCGCCGGGATCCACGGCCCGGATGGCCTCGTCCACGGTGTTACCCATGTGGTAAGCTTCCGTGAAGATGCCCTGCGCGCCCGCGCACGAGCCGACGGCCATGACCACACAGGGCTTGGCCGTCTGCATGTAGACCTCCTGCAGCCGGGGCTGGGCCTGGCGGGTGCAGACGCCGGTCACCGCCAGCACGTCGGCGTGGCGCGGCGAGCCGACCAGGATCATGCCGAACCGCTCGATGTCGTAGCGCGGGGTGAGCAGCTCCAGCACCTCGATGTCGCAGTTGTTGCAGGCGCCCGCGTTGACGTGGTAGACCCACAGGGACTTCCGCAGCGCCCAGTTCTTCAAAGCCATTTCAGGCCCCTTGAAATGCCCACAAGGGTCAGCGCGACGGCGAAGGCCGCCGCCGGCGTCAGCCGGTACCAGAACAGCCGGAGCGTCTGGTCGATCCGAAGCCGCGGGTTGGTGTTGCGGATCAGCACCACCAGCACCACCAGCAGCAGGTATTTTCCCAGGAATGCCGCCACGCCCAGGAGCTTGTGCAACACGTTGCCCGAAAGGGTCAGCCCGCCCCAGAACACCATCACCAGCAGCAGCGGCAGCAGGGCGAGCATCATCGCCCGCGCCATCAGGAACATCCCCAGCGGCAGGCCCGAGTATTCCACGTACACGCCGGACATCAGCTCGCACTCGGCCTCGGCCATGTCGAAGGGGATCTGCCCGAGCTTGGCCTGCATGCAGAGGATGGCGATGACGAAGGCGATGACGCCGGAGATGCTGTACAGGGCGGGCGTGTGGCCGGCGAGGACGCCGAGCTGGAACGTCCAGCCCGCCCGGGCGATCGCCAGCAGGATCACCAGGAACAGGGGCAGCTCGTAGCTGAGCAGCAGCTTCAGCTCGCGCGCCGCCCCGACGGCCGCGTGGGGGTTGCCGCTGGCCGAGGCGCCCAGGATGGTCATCAGGGCCGGGATGGTCAGCAGGTAGACCACCACGATCAGATCGCCCATGAACGTGACCTCGGGCTGCAGCAGGGCGCGCCAGAGGATGACCGCCGCCACTCCGGTGGCGGCCAGCGCCAGCATGGGCGCCAGCAGGAACCCGGTCCGCCGGGCGGTGACGGGCATGAGGGTTTCCTTGCCGGTGAGCTTGATCACGTCGATCAGGGGCTGGTACAGCGGCGGGCCCACGCGCCACTGCACGCGGGCGGTGACCTTGCGGTCCACGCCGCGCAGCAGCAGCCCCAGGACCAGGCTGCCGGCCGCGGCCGCCAGGAACGTCAAGAGGATCCAACCGGTATCCATGGCGGGTTCACCTTCTCTTGAACGGATGCTCCCCGGCCGTACGCCCGCCGAGCAGCTCGGCGCCGAGGGGCTCTTCCGTGCGCTCGTCGAGGAACATCAGCGCCCCGGAGGGGCAGGCCGCGACGCACCGGGGCTCGGCGCCGTTGCCGGCGGCGGTGCGGTCGTGGCACAGGTCGCACTTGGCGGCCTGGTGCCCGCTGAGGCGGTCGGGGCTTCGGCTCTGGACGGGGGTGCCCGACAGGCGCGTGGGGATCACCCCGAACGGGCAGGCCCGCACGCACGAGCCGCAGCCCACGCAGCGGAACAGGCGGCGCCGGACGACGCCGTCGTCGTCGCAGACCATGGCCTCGGCCGGGCACGTGTCCACGCAGGGAGCGGCCTTGCACTGCCGGCAGACCACCGGCAGCAGCGCCACCCCCGCGCGGGCGAAGTGAATGGCCGGGACCTGGGCGTGGCTGACCGAGCAGGCCGCGGCGCAGGAGCCGCACTCGATGCACCGGTCCAGGTCGACCAGCACGCGTCGGGTCACGGTCTGGGAGGTGTGGGTTTCCATGTCAGGCACTCACCTCGACGGCGGCGGGGGAGGCCGCCACCGCGCCGATCGAATCGTCCACGCGGGCGCCGAGCAGGGCCCGCGCCTGGGGAAAGCCCTCGGGCAGGACCATCACGCCGGGGGGCAGCTCGGGCGTCATCTTCACGGCCGCCTTCACGGCCCGATTGGCGGCGCGGACGGTGACAATGGAGAAGTTCTCGATCCCGGCGGCCTCGGCGTCGGCGGGGGCGATCCGCAGCTCCGGGACGGGCTGAACCGCCGCCTGCCAGGCGGCGTGGGCGGTCAAGGCCCCTTCCCCGGCCTGGTCGGCCCGCCGGCCCAGCAGCAGCATGGGACCGCGCGGCGGCCGCGGCGGCTCCACCGGCGGCGGGGCGGGCACGTCGACGCGATCCAGGTCCGAATCGCGCCGCTCGACCGGCTCGGGACGGACCCCGGCCGCCAGCGCCAGCGCGCCGATCAGATCGTCCGCCGTCGGCACGCCGGCCGGCGGCGGCATCACCGGGCGGACCCAGACCCGGGACCCGCCATCCAGCAGGTAGGTGCCGGCGTACTCGCCCGGCATCGCCACCGGCAGCACGATCGTCGCCCCTGCCGTCGTGGCGTTGGGCAGCGCGGCCGCGGCCCCCAGCACCCTCAGGTTAAGCATCCCCAGCATCCCCGCCAGGTCGCACCCGATCACCAGCTTGGCGTCCGAGTCGTTCGCCATCGCCTCGGCCAGGCAGACCGTGCCGTACCGCACGCCCAGACGCACCGCCGCCAGGGCATTGGCCCCGGTGGTCTGCACGGCCACGCCCCCGCCTTTGGCCGCGGCAAGCCGCCCGGCCAGGTATCCGATCTGCCGCCAGGCCGCGCCGCGCCCGTGCTCGGCCGCCAGGATCACCCCCAGCCGACGGCATTGGGCTATGGCGGCGCCCGCCTCGGACGGCGCGGGCTCTCCCGACAGGACCGCCCCCGTCGCCACGTCGGCCGAGGCCGCCACCGACGCCAGCGCCGCCAGCTCCATCCCCGGCGCCACGGCCACCCGGTGCGAGGCGAACTTCGCCGCCGAGCCGACGGCAGGATCGATCACCACGATGGGCGTCCGCGGCTCCGCGCGCCGGCGGTCGAACACGCCCCGCGAGCACATCGGGTTGGCGGCGAAGGCGTCGCCGACGATCACGAACCCGTCGCACGAGGCCAAGTCGGCACTGGAAAGGTAATCCACCCCCGACGCCTCCACGCCCAGCAGCAGTTGCTCCTCGGCCGGCGGAAGCACCAGGCACACCTTCAGTTGGGCCCAACGGTCCTGCCAGCCCGCGGCGGCGGCGATCTGCTCGGCCGGCAGGTTCCCGTCCAGCAAAACCGTCAGCCCCTCCCCGGCGGCGTCGACGATGGCGCCCACGGCCGAAGACATCACGGCCAGATGCAGCGCCCCGTCGCGCCGGAGGCCCGGGGCGACGATCCGGCTCCGGTGGCAGAGCAGCTCCCCCAACGCCCCGCCGCGCGGACACAGCCCGCGCCCGCCCATGAGGGGATACTCCGTCCGCCAGATCTCCGGGCCGCGGCGGGCCAGGCCCAGCTCGCAGCCCGCGGGACAGAGGGTGCATCGCGACGTCTGTTCGTGCCGTTCGCTACTGACCACTGTGACGCCCTTCCCGGCGCCGGTCAGGGGCCGCCCGCGGCAAGCCGAACGGATCGCTTGCCGGCCGAACTACAGGCCCGCCCGCCCCGCGCGGGGCCAGCCGGGCCAACGGGCTCTAAAACAAATTCGGGTAGTCCTTGATCAGCGCGTAGTTCATGTCCGGTCCGTCTTTGCACAGATAGTGCGGCCCGATGTTGCACCGCCCGCAGTGGCCCATGCCACAGCTCATCCGGCGGTTCATCGACAGGTAGATCTGCTCGGGCGCAAAGCCCTCTTCCATCAGCGCCTGCGTGGTGAACTTGAGCATGATCCCCGGCCCGCAGACGAAGCACAGGCAGTTGGGCTTGTCCACGTCCACGCCCTTCAGCAGCGTGGTGACCACGCCGGTGGGGCCGGTCCAGCCGTCCTGAGGGCGGTCGATGGTGGTGGTCACGTCCACCTTCTCCCGCGCCGCCCACTGCTTGTGCTGATCGGGCCAGTACAGCAGCTCCTCCGTGCACCGGGCGCCGTACTTGATGCTCAACCGCTTGATCGGCCCCAGGTCCGCCAGAAGGGCCAGGATCATCGCCCGCAGCGGCGCCAGGCCTACCCCGCCGCCGACGACCAGCACCTCCCTGCCCGCCAGCTTCTCGATGGGGTAGCCCTTGCCGAACGGGCCCCGCAGGCCCAGTATCTGCCCGGGCCGGGACTGGTGGAGCTTCTCGGTGACCTTGCCGGTATTGAGGACGGTGATATCCATCCGCTCCGGCTCCAGCGGCGAGCTGGAGGGGGTAAATGGCGCCTCGCCCACCCCGGGAACGGTCAACTGCACGAACTGCCCCGCCCGGAACGCCAGCGGGCGGCTCGGCGACAGCCGGAGCGTCTTGATCGTCGGCGTCTCGTCGATCACCTCGACCAACTCGGCCGCCGCAGGCAGGTAGGGATCGTCGGGAGTCATTGGCCCAGCTCCTTGACCACCTCGCGTATGTCGATCGCCCCGATGCAGGCGTCCACGCACCGCCCGCAGCCCACGCAGCCCACCAGGCCGTACTGGCGCGGGGAATAGCTGAACTTGTGCAGCACCCGGTTGGCCAGCCGGCTGGAAAGCCGCGGGCGAGGCGTCAACTTCGTCCCCGCCGTTCCCGCCATCCGGTGGTACGTGCTCAGCAGGCAACTGTCCCATGTGCGGACCCGCTCGAACTGCGACGGGCCCAGCAACTGGTCGTACAGGTAGAAGCAATGGCAGGTCGGGCAGATGTTCGTGCACGCGCCGCATTCGACGCAGTCGCCCGCGAACCGCTGCCAGGCCGGGTCGGCGTCGTCCGGCAAGGCCTCGGCCGCGGCCGATGCGTCCAGGACGACGGCGGCGTTCTGGCCGGTCAACCGGTCGGCCATCTCCCGCCGGAGGCGGTCCCGCTCGGCAAGCTGGGAAGGCGCGGCCTCGCTCGTCGCCGCCCGGCCCAGCCACGCCTTGCCCTGTTCCGTGGCCACCTCGGCGACGAACCCGTCCGACACCGGCGTGAGGTTCACGTCGAACCCTTCCCGGGCGAACGGCTCCCCGCCAACCAGCGTGCAGAAGCACGAGGCGGCACAGTCGACGCAGTCGCACGAGACGACCACGGCCGCTTCACGCCGGCGCACGTAGCGCGGATCGATGAAGTCGCCTCCTTCGAAGACCCGGTCCATGTACTCCCGCGCTCGCAGCTCGCACGCGCGGACGCCGACCAACTCGACCGCCGCCGCCGTCGCGGTCGCCGCCTCGGCGGCAGCGCCGTATTGACCCAACGACTCGGCCGGGGGAAGGAGGAAACCCTTGGGGCTGGCGGGCCCGCGCGGACCGCTCAGCGATGCCACGGCCCGGTCGGGATCGCGGACCTGCTCCCAGGCGCCGCCACACGGTGACAGCAGGGAGCCTCCGGACGACCTCGATCGTTCGGCCAGCACATCACCTAACTCCGCACGGCCCATGTAGTAGGTCTTATTCACCGCTCACTCCCCGAGAAGTGTCTTTTGAACTGAACGGTTTACTGACCACACATAAGCAAGGCAACGAATCTCATGAGACGGTACAGCCGGCCTTTCGCGGGCGTCAAGCGGATTTGAGAAATTCTTCACAACACCCCGCGCCACATCATAAATCCTCTATTCGACCTCCGCTTGCGCCGTCCCGGCGGTGCCGTCCCGGCGGTTGTGCCAAAGGGCGGGCCAAGGTATCATCTGCCCGGCCATGGCCACCGACACCGCCATCCCGGACCGCGGACAGGCCGCTCTGCGCATCACCGACCGCGAGCTGTTCCACCGCCTGGCGTGGTTTACCCACGTCCGCTGGGCCTTCGGCACCTTCTGCCTGGTGATGCTGCTGATGGGCTGGTACGTGCTGGGGCTTCGCCTTCGCGTGGACGACCGGCCGACGACCATGGCCCCGGCCGTCCGCGTGGTGCTGATCCTGTTCCTCTACAACGCGGTGTTCACCTTCCTGGGCCGGATCGTCCGCGCCCGCAAGCGGATCACCCACCGGCTGACCGTCGGGATCGCCTTGGCGCAGATCCTCTGCGACCTGTTGGCGATCACCTGGCTGATCCATTTCACCGGCGGGGTGGAGAACGACTTCATCTTCATCCTGCTGGTGCCGATCGTGATCGCCACGGAGCTGCTGGGGCGGCTGCTGGCGTACGTGGTGGCGGGCGCGGGGGCGGGGCTGTTCAACCTGCTGGCCTGGGCCGAGCAGCAGGGGTGGATCGACCACGTCTCCATCGCCTCCGGCGGCGGCGGAGCGGTCGCGGGCACCGGGCTGTACGCCGATCCGCTCCACGTCCTGCAAGTCACCGCCGCCGTGACCGTCACCATCTTCGCCATGGTCTTCGTCGCCTCGACCATCGCCTCCCGCCTGCGGGCCCGCGAGGCCGAGCTGGAGGACGCCCTCCGCGACGTCCGCCGCGCCGACGAGGCCAAGGGCTTCTTCATGCGCCGGGCGGAACACGAGATGCGCTCGCCCCTGGCGGCGGTGCACAGCATCCTCGACGCGATCCTCCACGCCCCCGGCGAGCTGACGGCCCCGCAGCGCGGGCTGATCGAGCGGGGCAAGCACCGCACGGCCGCGATGATGCTGCTGGTCAACGACATGCTCAAGTACTCCCGCCTCCGCAGCCCCCGGGACATCCTGCGGATCGGCGAGGTCCGCCTGGACACCATCGTCTCCAACAACGTCGCCCTGCTGGGACGGCAGGCCGAGGCCAAGGGCCTGACCCTCGACGCCCACGCCCCGCCCACCGCCGTCCGCGGCGACGAGGAAATGCTCCGCGAGCTGGTGACCAACCTGCTGGCCAACGCCATCCAGTACACCCCCCACGGCGGGCGGGTCGAGGTGACGCTGAGGCCGCTGGCGGACGGGGCCGAGCTCACCGTCGCCGACACCGGCATCGGCATCAGCCCCCGGGCGATGGAGAGCCTGTTCGACGAGTTCTACCGCGCCCCCGAGGCCAAGGAGGCCTTCCCCGACGGCACGGGCCTGGGCCTGGCCATCGTCCGCCGTATCGTCGAGATCCACGGCGGGACCATCGACGTCAGCCCCAACCGCCCCACCGGCACCGTCTTCCGCGTCACCCTCCCCGCCGCCGGTCCGCCCGGTCCCACCCAGGCCGGGTCACTCCCCGACGGGGCAAGTCAGTGATCCCGGAATTAGTGATCCCGGAAACGGATTGCACGGGACCCCAGGGCGGAATACTTCGCGGGTGCAGGACACGGAGAACGCGGGACAGCGAACGGACCCGTTTAGCCGCGACCCGTAGGGGAGCGCGTCCCCTCACCCGGACACCGCGCCGTCGCGCGCCCTCCCCACGTCATCCGCCCCCCTACCCTCTCCAAAACCCCCGAAACTCCTCAAACGCCCCGCACAGGGCGTCGACGTTCTCCGGCGGCGTGGGCGGGTAGATGGCCACCTTCATCATCAGCCCCCCGCGCGGCGAGCCCAGCGTTCGGACGCAGTGCTCCACGTGATCGTGGATCTCCCGGGGCGTTCCGAACGGGACGATCCGCTGCCGGTCGATGTCCAGGTCGATGCAGAACCGCCCCTTGGCCGCCCGGGCCAGCTCCTCCAC
>DASRZG010000672.1:0-8667 GCA_035686585.1 Phycisphaerae bacterium | reverse complement strand
GGTGGCGGCCGCCGACGGGTCGCTGGCGGAGGCGGGCGCGCCGGCGGCAGCCAACCGGGTTCGCTCGGCCGACGACATCGCGGCGTCGCTGGCGGCCATGAAAGGCATCGCCGGCGTGGCGGGGGTCCTGCTGGTCAAGGGCGACCGGATGGGCCTGGCGGGCAGGCTGGGCGAGCTGGTCGCCAACCGCGACCCGGAGCTGACGGTAAAGGTCACCCGCGACCGGCGAAGCGGCCCGGCGCGGTAGGGGGCCCGGGGCGCGCCGCGGAATTTTCGACCGATCTGCCTCGGCGGGGCCCGAGGCGTGGAGGCCCTCCCCCGATCCATATCACTTGTTCCAATGGATACTTACGAACCCGTACCTCCCCCGGCGGGCGAGGGGCGGATTGGAAAGCGGCTCAGAAGTGTCTTGACCCGGGCGGCCGTCTGTCTCCATTTTCTTCTATAGTGGTCCCCCGAAACGGGCCGAAGAGGCGTCAGAGGCAGATGGCCGCAACGGCGAGGAAATCAGGGTCGGGCGTGTCCCGCGCCGCATCCAAGGCCGGCAGGAAGGCCGGCAGCAGCCGGGCTGCGCGCAGCCCGGCGAGGTCCGGATCGGGCAAGAAGCTGGTGATCGTCGAGTCGCCCGCCAAGGCGCGGACGATCAACCGCTACCTGGGCCCGGACTTCATCGTCATGGCGTCGATGGGGCACGTCCGCGACCTGCCGAGCAAGAACCTCGGCGTGGACGTGGAGCAGGGCTTCGCACCGACCTACGAGGTGGTCCAGGGCCGGCGGAAGGTCCTGGCGGAGCTGAAGCGATGCGCCCGGTCCGCCCCCGAGGTGTACCTGGCGACCGACCTGGACCGCGAGGGCGAGGCCATCGCCTGGCATCTGGCCGAGGAGCTCAAGCTCGACCCCGAGCACCTTCGCCGGGTGGTGTTCAACGAGATCACCAAGCCCGCCATCCAGGCGGCGTTCGCCCATCCCGGGCAGATCGACGCCAACAAGGTCAACGCCCAGCAGGCCCGGCGGATCCTGGACCGGATCGTGGGCTACCAGGTGAGCCCGCTGCTGTGGAAGAAGGTGGCCGTGGGGCTGTCGGCCGGGCGGGTCCAGACCGTCGCCGTCCGCCTGATCGTCGAGCGCGAACGGGCGATCGAGGCGTTTATGCCCGAGGAGTTCTGGAAGCTGCCGGGCATCTTCCGCCGCGACGGCGACCGCGCCGGCGCCGCCGGCCTGGAGCGGCAGTGGCACGTTTTCCTCGCCTCCCGCAACGGCGAGGGCAAGGGCCCGACGCAGGCGGAGCAGTTCGCCTGGATGGCCGAGCACGGGGTCTTCCGGGCCGAGCTGGCCGAGTGGGACGGCAAGCGGCTGGCGTGTCCCGACGCCGCCACGGCCGAGCGGATCGCCCGCGCCCTGGGCCTGGTGATCGCCGACCGGCGGACCGAGACCGTCCCGGACGCCAAGGGCCCCGCCGCCAACCGGGTGGAACTGATCGGACGGTTCCACGACCGCGGCGCCGGCGCGGCCAAGCCCGCCTACCGCATCGACTCCGTCCGCACCCGCACCAGCCGGACCAACCCCTCCGCCCCGTTCACCACCGCCACGCTCCAGCAGGCGGCGTCGGTGAGACTGCGGCTGTCCGCCAGCAGGACCATGCGGATCGCCCAGCAGCTCTACGAGGGCGTCGAGCTGCCCGGGGAGGGCAGCGTCGGGCTGATCACCTACATGCGGACCGACAGCGTGAACCTGTCCGCCCAGGCCGTGGAGGCCGCGCGGGAGTTCATCGGCAAGCAGTTCGGCGACCGCTACCTGCCCGAAAAGCCCGTCGCCTACCGCAGCGGCGCGCGGGCCCAGGCCGCCCACGAGGCCGTCCGCCCCACGGACGTCACCCGCACCCCCGAATCGCTGGCCAAGTCCCTTCCGCCCGACCAGATGAAGCTGTACGACCTGATCTGGCGGCGCTTCGTCAGCTGCCAGATGGCCCCGGCCCAGTGGAACATCACCGAGGTCGCCATCGGCGTGGTCACCGGCATGGGCAAGGGCGTCTTCCGCGCCGTCGGGCGGACGCTGACGTTCGACGGGCACCTGAGAGTCTCCGGCCTGCCGCGCCACGACGAGCAGACCCTCCCGCCCGTGCGGCAGGGCGCCGACGTCACCCCCGTCACCCTCTCGCCCACGCAGCACTTCACCCAGCCGCCGCCGCGGTACACCGAGGCCTCCCTGGTCAAGGCCCTGGAGGCCGAGGGCATCGGCCGGCCCAGCACCTACGCCTCCATCATCCAGACCATCCAGACCCGCGAGTACGTCAAGCAGGTGGACCGCAGCTTCCACGCCACCGAGCTGGGGATGAAGGTCAACGACAAGCTGCTGGCCCACTTCCCCGACGTCTTCGACGTCCGCTTCACCGCCCGGATGGAGGAACGCCTCGACGAGGTCGAAGAGGCGCGACAGGACTGGGTGAAGGTGCTGGAGGACTTCTACGGGCCGTTCAAGAACGACCTGAAGAAGGCGGCCGAGGAGATGGTCCACGCCCGCGCCGAGACCGAACCCAGCGACTACACCTGCCCCGACTGCGGCAAGGAGATGGTCTACCGCTGGAGCCGCCACGGGAAGTACCTCGCCTGCACCGGCTATCCGGACTGCAAGAAGACCTTTCCTGTGGACAACAACGGCCACAAGGTGGAGCAGTCCCACGTGGACATCGCCTGCCCCATCTGCGGGGAGGCGATGATCAAGCGCCAGGGCCGCTACGGCCCGTTCCTCAGCTGCCCGCGCTACCCCGACTGCAAGGGCGTGGTCAACCTCGACAAGAAGGGCGGGGTCAAGCTTCCCACGGCCCCGCCGCTGGAGACGGACCTGCCCTGCCCCAAGTGCGACAAGCCCCTCCACCTCCGCCGCAGCGCCCGCGGGCCCTGGCTGAGCTGCTCGGGCTTCCCCAAGTGCCGGGGCCGGCTCGGCTGGAAGACCCTCACGCCCGCCCAGCAGAAGCAGTGGGAGCTGAAGCTGCTCCACCACGAAAAGGCCAACCCCCAGCCCGTCATCAAGACCGTCGAGGGAGCCCCCGTCGAGAACGGCTACCCCCCTCGCGAACCGGCCCCCGCCGAAAGCGGGCCGGATTCGTAGTCCTTCCCTGATCGCGCTTGACTCCCTTCGCGCCGGTGACTTACAGTTACGTATCGGGCGTACGAAGGGCGAGCCCTTGGATCGCAGAAGCGGTTTTGAGAAGAAGTGGGGTCTGCTCCGAGCTTGGACGGGCGGCCATCCCTTGTGGTGCGCGTGGCAGGTGACGTACCGATGCAACTTCCGGTGCCGGTTCTGCCACTACTGGGCGCTGAAGGCCGACGCGGCCTCCGAGCCGGCGGTCAGCGAATACGCGACCGGGGCGCAGAAGCTGGCCCGGATGGGGACGCTGATGATCTCCCTGGCCGGGGGCGAGCCGCTGCTGCGGACGGACATCTGCGGGATCATCGAAGCGGTGGGGCGATACCACTTCCCGTTCATGACGACCAACGGCTGGCTGGTGACGCCGTCGCTGGCGCGGGAGATCATGGAGGCGGGCTGCTGGGGGGTGTCGCTGAGCATCGACTACGCCGACCCGGATAGGCACGACCGCCGCCGGGGGATGGTCGGGGCGGCCGAGCAGGCCTGGCGGGCGGTCGAGATGCTCTCGGAGGCGCGCGTCCATCGGTGGCAGCGGGTGAACGTGATCGCGGTGCTGATGGACGACAACATCGACCAGATGGAGGCGCTGTGCGCGGAAACCGCCCGGCGCGGGGCGTACTTCATGGTCCAGCCGTACGGGCAGCTCAAGACCGGCTCGGACGCCTACGCCCACAACGACGGGCCGGTGGCGCCGCGGCTGCTGGCGCTGCGGCGGCGGCACCCCAACTTCCTGTCCAACCCGCACTACCTGGGCCTGTTCGACCAGTACCTCCACGGCGGGGTCGGCGGCTGCCGCGCGGGCAAGGCCTTTTTCAACATCGACGAGACCGGCGACGTGGCGATGTGCGTGGAGCGCCGCGACCGGGCTGTCGGGAACCTGTATCGCGACGACATCCGCACGATCGAGCGCCGTCTCCGGGAGGGCGCCCGCGGCAACACCTGCACGGACTGCTGGTACAACTGCCGCGGGGAGGTCGAGAGCCTCTACCACCCCGTCGGCCTGGCCAAGTCCCTCCCCACCTTCCTGTTCGACCGGGGCGAGGCGCGGATGCGATAGCCGGCGCCGACCGATCCACCCTCTGCCTCGAAAACCGGGTGCCCCGGACAAGCGGAGTACGTGTTTAGCGGGACGAGGGTGCCACGGGCTGCTTGCAGCCCGTGTGGGCACGGGGCGGACGCTCGGCGGGCGCCTGTCCCCATTCCGCACAGGCTGCAAGCAGCCTGTGGCACCCAGGGTAAGTACCGTGCCTGGAAACGAATACCATGCCGCTAAACACGTTCCAAGCGGAGCTTGTCCGGCGCCTTCCCCCCACGGTTGCAGGCCGGACAAGCCGAACTGCCGCTTGTCCGGGGCACCCGAGGGCCCATGACCGACTGCCTCGGGAATGGGGTGCCCCGGACAAGGCGTCGTCTGCCTTGTCCGGCGCCGCCGGGCCGTGGCGGGCACCCATCGTCTCACGGGCAGCGACGCACTACGGCCTCTGCCGCCGGCGGACGCGGAGGTTGGTGGTGTAGGGCCGGTCCCAGCGGCGGAAGGGCCCGCCATGGGGCGAGCCGGAGACGTATACCACGGTCCCCAGACCGTTCCAGTTGCCCGCCGCCTCCGCCGGGTCGCCGCCGTCGTAGTACGGCGCCGCCTGCACGTAGGGCCAGGCGCTGCCGACGAATACGTCGCCGGGGCGGTCGGTGGTGAAGTGCCACTGGGTCCACTGCCCGGGATGCTGCGCCACCGCCAGCGGGGAGCGGGCGATGAGGGTGTCCGGCTGGCCGTCGCCGGTGGTGTCGGCGTAGGCGACGTAGTGGAACGCGCCGTAATATCCGGCCTCGGGGTGGGCCATGGACACGGAGTATTCCCGCCGGCCCCGGTCCCGCGGCAGCAGCCAGACGTGGCTTCGATACGGCAGCACGCGCCGGGTCTGCACGGGGCGGGCCACGCCCAGCATGCCTTCGTCGTCCGGGTCGATCTCCCCGGGCAGGGCCTGGCCCGATTCGCGCGCGGGGGCGGTGGCGGGGGCGTCGACCTCCGCCAGCATCCCTTCCAGTTGCACCAGCTCGCGCAGGGCCCGGCCGCGTGCCTTCTGGGCCTGCTCCAGCAGGAGCATGGCGGGCGCCTGGTTGTCGGTGCCCTTGGCGGCGGTGAGCATCTCGGCGGCGGCCAGGACGGCCTTTTCGGCCACCGCCAGGGCGTCCTTGGCGGCCTGGATCTCTCCGGCCAAGAGTTTGGCGGCCTGTTGGCGGGCCTGGTCCTGCTGGCGGGCGTCCACCGCCGGCTGGGTGGCGGCGGCGTTCGCCTCGGCGGCCGCACCGGCCGGCGCCACCCAGGCTTGCCCGTCCCAGCGGAGTTGGGTGCGTGCGGTCCTGCCGGTCTGCACCAGGCCGAAGCCGGCGGCGTTGACCGTGTGGATGATGTGCCCGGGATAGGCCCCCTCGATCCGGCTGATGCGGAGTACGCTGCGGACGCCCTCGCGGGTCCGCGGCACCTCGGCGGTGTCTCGGATACGGTTGTCGTCGGTGACGACCTGGTAGTAGACGACGCTCTCCGCTTCCTGGGCCCCGCCGGCGGCGCAGGCGGTGAGGATGGCGGCGACGACCAGGACGCGGCGGCGCGCGGCGGGCGCGGGCGGGGGAAGGTGTCTCATGCTCCGACCTTTCTTCAAATGGCGCAAGGCTGCATCGGTATTATCGGCGGATCGGGGCCGCCGCTGTGCGAGCGCCCGAGGCCGCCTGGCCCGTCCGTGGGGGGAAGTTTTGTTGACGGGGGAGCGCGGGGAATCTAGAGTAGGGGGTCCCGGCAAGGCCGGCGGCCCCGGGAAGGTGCTGGCGTGGGGCGCGCGGTCTGTAAGGGCCGATTCGGCCGGTGTGTGCGACGTCGGACCCTCACGCGAGGAACCGATCGTGACGAGCGCCCGAGGCGAACGACCGCGGGAGGAGGTGGCTCGGTTCATCGAGCGCCTTACCCGCGAGGAGCGCATGCTGATCGTCCTGAAGCAGGAGCTGTACGACGGCAGTTGGGACGGGATGATCGCGGACCTGGAGGCGCGCCTCCAGGGCCGGCCTTACGTGTTCAAGCTGGCCAACCGGATCGGTGAGGACTTGGAGCGGATCAGTCGCCTGAAGGCCTTCGAGGACGAGAAGGGCGTGGACCTGGGCGAGATGGTGAAGTTGTAAGAGGAGACAGATATGAGCCGCCTGGCTATCGTGGCGGGCATTGCAGTGGCCGTGGTCGCCTTGACGGGCTGCCACCGGACCGTCGTGACGGACCCCTGGGGTGGCGCGGTGGCCCCGGACGTGCTGGCCAAAATGGGCCTGGAATACTACTGGCGCAGCACGCCGATGCCGATCGACCGGAGCGGCGGCGAGAAGCTCTCCCAGCTGTGGCGGCTGGACGAGAACGTCTATGCCCTCTCGTCGCAGAACCGGCTGATCGCCGTGGACGCGGTCACCGGGCGGCTGAAGTGGTATTACACCGTGGCCGGGCCCTCCATCCAGGTGTTCAGCCCCTGCCACGCCAACGGCGTGGTCGTGGACGTGGAGGCCGGCCAGCAGGTCCTGTCCGGGGCCATTCGGGACCCCAAGGTCAAGATGGTCGACGCGGTGGTGATCAACACCCTCAGCACCGCGGTGGTCATCGACCGGACCACCGGCAAGTTGGTGCGCAAGCTCGACCTGCCGTTCGCCGCCAACTCCCCCGGCGCCAGCGACGGCGACTTCCTCTACGTCGGGTCGGTCAAGGGCTGGTATCACGCCGTCCGCCTCTGCGACGGGCTGGTGCAGTGGACCCGGTCGACCGACGACATGATCTCCGCCGCCCCCGTCTGGCGGACCGGCCGGCTGGCGGTCGCCAGTCAGGACGGGCGGCTTTACATGATCCAGCCGGGCGTGACGACCCAGAAGCGCCTGTGGACCCAGCCGACCGACGGGCCGCTGAACGCCGGGTTTGTGGTGGACGACCGGGGCTGCTTCGTGCCCAGCCAGGACTACAAGCTCTACGCCTTCGACCTGGTCACCGGCGAGGAGCTGTGGACGCCCTTCCGCACCCAGGGGCCCCTCCGACGGGCCGTGCAGGTCGGGCAGCGCAGCGCGTTCCAGTACGCCGAGGGCGACCGCTTCTACGCCATCGACATCGGCAACGGGCGCAAGCGATGGGAGATGCCGGACGGCGAAATGGTCCTGGGCGCCTCCGGGCAGCACGTGTTCGTGCTCAACAGCAAGCATCGGCTGCTGAAGGTCCACGAGTCCCTCGGCCGCACCGAGGTCGCCGTGCCCTTGGTCGGATTCGACCTGTTCGTGCCCAACGCCGCCAGCGACGCCATCTACGCCGGAACCGAGGACGGACGCCTGGCCTGCCTCCGCCCGCCGGGGGCCGGGAAACTGACCGTCGATACGCTGACCAAATGACAAGGAGGTCCCCGGGAAGCGCCCGGGGCGCAAGGAAAGGAATCCACCGGATGAACGTGAAGATCCAGCGGGCGCTGATCAGCATGTACGACAAGACCGGGGTCGAGCAGTTCGCCAAGGCCCTGTCGGGGATGGGCGTGGAGATCATCTCCTCCGGCGGGACCGCCCGGGTGATCGAGGCCGCCGGCGTCCCGGTCCGCCGCGTCGAGGAATGGACCGGCTTCCCGGAGATGCTCGGCCACCGCGTGGTGACGCTGCATCCGAAGGTCCACGGGGCGATCCTGGCCCTGCGCGACGACCCCGCCCACCAGGC
Source organism: Phycisphaerae bacterium (assembly GCA_035686585.1). GTDB lineage: Bacteria > Planctomycetota > Phycisphaerae > SM23-33 > SM23-33 > DASRZG01. The sequence continues at coordinate 809 of DASRZG010000672.1, read as the reverse complement.
CGACATCGAGAAGTACGGCCTGGAGCTGCTGGACCTGGTCTGCGTCAGCCTTTACCCCTTTGAGCAGGCGGTGGCCAAGGAAGGCTGCACCCTCGCCGACGCGGTCGAGATGATCGACATCGGCGGGCCTTGCATGGTCCGGGCGGCGGCCAAGAACCACAAGTTCGTCGCCGTCGTCACCAACACCGGGCAGTACGAAAGGGTCCTGGCCGAGATGAAGGCCAACGACGGCGCCGTCACTCAGGAGCTTCGGAGCGAGCTGGCCCGCGAGGCCTTCGCCCTGACGGCCCACTACGACACCGCCATCAGCCATTACCTCTGCGCCGAGGCGGGCATCGACCTCCCCCGTCGGATCAGCTTCAGCTACACCAAGGTCGCCGACCTCCGCTACGGCGAGAACCCCCACCAGAAGGCGGCCTTCTATGTCGGCACCGACCCCTCCGAGGCGGCGGTGGGCACGGCCAGGTTCCTCGGCGGCAAGGAGATCTCCTACAACAACTACTTCGACGCCAACGGGGCGCTGGAGCTGGTGAAGGACTTGGCCGACCCGGCCGTGGCCATCATCAAGCACGCCAACCCGGCCGGCTGCGCCATCGACGACGACTTGGTCGAGGCCTACCGCAAGGCCTACTACGGCGACGTCAACGCCGCCATGGGCGGAATCATCGCCGTCAACCGCCCGGTGACGGTCGAGCTGGCCAAGGCGATCACCGAGACCTACAAGCGTTGGGGCAAGGACGCCGGCGCGGGCGGCTTTTTCGCCGAGATCGTCATCGCCCCGGGCTTCGAGGCCGGCGCCGTCGACGCCA
>DASRZG010000671.1:0-7244 GCA_035686585.1 Phycisphaerae bacterium | reverse complement strand
GGTGGGCCGGACCCTCTCCGCCTGCAACCGCCCCAACGGCCTGCGGGTGGAAAAACGCCGCGTGCCCCTGGGCGTGGTGGCCGTCATCTTCGAGTCACGGCCCAACGTCACCGCCGACGTCGGAGGGCTGTGCCTCAAGAGCGGCAACGCCTGCATCCTCCGCGGCGGCAAGGAGGCGATCCATTCCAACCTCGCCATCGCCGCCTGCCTCCGCGAGGGCCTGAAGCAGGCTCACCTGCCGGCGGCGGCCGTGACCGTCATCGAGAGCACCGACCGCGCCATCGTCCCGGCCCTCGCCCAGGCCGAGGGGCTGATCGACCTGATCATCCCCCGCGGCGGCGAGGGGCTGATCCGCGCGGTCGTCCAGGCCGCCACCATCCCGGTCATCAAGCACTACGCCGGCAACTGCCACGTCTACGTCGACGCCGACTGCGACGGGCGCATGGCCCGCGACATCGTCCGCAACGCCAAGTGCCAGCGCCCCGGCGTCTGCAACGCTGCCGAAACCCTGCTCGTCCACGCCGCCCACGCCGGCGCCGGCGGGCTGCTGGAGGCCATCCTCAACGATCTGCTGGCCGAGGGCGTCGAGCTCCGCGGGGACGAACGGGCCCGCGCCGTCTGCCCGAAGGCGGCCCCCGCCTCCGAAGACGACTGGCGGACTGAATACCTCGCGCTCGTCCTGGCCGTGCGGGTGGTGGACTCGCTCGCCGAGGCCGTCGAGCACATCAACACCTACGGCTCGAAGCACACCGACGCGATCGTCACCAACTCCATCGCCGCCGCCAACGCCTTCGTCGCGGCCGTGGACAGCTCCTCGGTCATGGTCAACGTCTCGACGCGCTTTTCCGACGGCGGGGAGTACGGGCTCGGGGCCGAGGTGGGCATCAGCACCGACAAGCTCCACGCCCGAGGCCCCATGGGCGCCGAGGACCTGACCACCTACAAGTGGATCGTCACCGGCGACGGACACCTGAGAACGTAGGGTGCCACAGGCTGCTTGCAGCCTGTGCGGGAAGGGAGCGGGTCCCGCCGAACTTCTCTCCGCCTGCCCCCACGGGCTGCAAGCAGCCCGTGGCACCCGGTTCCCATCGAGGCCGGGTCACTTCAGTGAACCCGGTGCTTTTCCCCCCCCCCTTCAACCGCGACGTCCCTACAACCCCGTCGCACGCTCCTGGATCGAGTCCAGGTACCCCACCGCTCCGCCGGCCAGCTCGGCGGCATTGGCCTCGTCGGTGTCGATGTGCATGTCCAGCCGGTAGTTTGCCCCGACCCGGACCGCCACGCTGCCGAAGATCAACTCCCGCTCGCCCGCCACCCGCACGCGGACGATGTCCCGGTCGCGCACCGCCAGCTCCATCGCGTCGGCGGGCGACATGTGGATGTGCCGCATCGCGCAGATCACCCCGCCGTCCAGCTCGACCGTCCCGGCCGGCCCTTCCAGCGTCAGGCCGGGCGTGCCGTCCAGGTCGCCCGACATCCGGATCGGCGCGTCAATGCCCAGCCGGAACTCCTCGGTCCGGGTGATCTCCACTTGCGTGCGTGGCCGGGTCGGACCCAGCACGCGGACCCGTTCGATCCGGCCCCGGGGGCCGATCAGGGCGACCCGCTGGGCGCTGGCGAACTGCCCCGGCTGGCGGAGCTCCGCCTCCGGCGTCAACGCCGCTCCGGGCCCGAACAGGGCCTCGACGTGGGCGTCGGACAGGTGCACGTGATGGACCGAGATGCCGATGGGGATCGGCTTGGGGTGACGGCGGATCACCTCGGTGATCCGCTGCTGGGCAACCGCGCGGACGGCCTGCCGGGCCAGGGTATGGGCCTCGTTCTCGCCCGCCGCCAGCACGCGGCAGCGGGTGTGACCATCGGATATCTCCGCCACCTCGCCCCAGGCGACCCGCGCCGCCCGGTTGCGGGCCTCATCCAGGCGGATGCCCGCCCAGCCCAGCTCCTGGCAGATGCGGGCGCGGATGCCCGGGGCGTTCGCGCCCACCCCGCCGGTGAACACGATCGCGTCCGCCCCGCCCAGCAGGCCCAACTGGCCCGCCAGGTGCCGGCGGACCGATCGGCAATACACCTGAAGCGCCAGCAGCGCCCGCGGGTCGTCCGCCTCGGCCGCCGCCAGCACCTCCAGCACGTCCCCGGAGACGCCCGACAGGCCCAGCAGGCCGCTTTCGGTGTACAACCGGCGGGAGAGGTCCTCCGGGTCGATGCCCTTCTGCCGGATCAGGTAGAGCATCGCCCCCGGGTCCAGGTCGCCGCACCGCGTGGCCGAGACCGGCCCGTCCAGCGGGGACAGGCCCGTGGTGCAGTCGATGCTCCGGCCGTGGTCGATCGCCGTCAGCGACGCGCCGCGACCGAGGTGGATCGAGACGATCTTGACCGCCTCGAAGCTCATTCCCAGCTGCGCCGCCGCCGACCGCGCCGCCCCCTCGTGGGACACGCCATGGGCGCCGTAGCGGCGCAGGGCCGGATCGTCCGCCAGGTCTGCCCCCAGCGCGTAGCACCGCGCCGCCTCCGGCATCGCCCTGTGAAAGGCGGTGTCGAACACCGCCACCTGGACCGCCCCCGGCGCCAGCGCCCGACAGGCCTCGATCCCCCGAACGTTCCAAGGATTGTCCATCGGGGCCAGGCAGGCCAGCCGGGCAATCTCGGCCAGGATGTCCTCGTCCACCACCACCGGCCCGTTGAAGCGGGGCCCGCCATGGCAGACCTGGTGGGCGATGGCCGAGAGGTCCTCGGGTGAGGCGATCACCCCGCCGTCCGCGGCCGCCATCGCCTCCAAGGCCGCCTCGGCGGCGGCGCGGTGATCCGCCCGCCCGAGCCTATGCTCCGATCGGCCCGAGGGGCCGTGATGGACGTGAGTCGCCTCCGCCGTGTCCAGCCCGGCGACATGGCCCCAGGCGTGGGGACGTTCGCCGCTGGTGTCGAAGAAGGCGTACCGCAGGTCGTCCTGGCGGCAACTGATCGTCAGGATGCGCATGGGCCTGTTGGCGCCGAGGCTGTAACGCAGCGCCCTGGGCCGTTCGGCCGCCCCCCGGCCCCGCGAGCCCATCAGACGCAACTGCATCATACGGGACAGGAACCGCACCGCCTCCATGCTCTCGGTCAGGACCGGCCCGATCGCCTCGGCCGAGAACACGATCGCCTCCGACGGCTCGGTCGCCACGACCGACACCCCCGAGGGGCTGCCCGTCAACAGCGACATCTCGCCGAAGCATTCGCCGGGGGAGATCACCCCGACGCGTTCCTCCGACGCCTTGCCCCGTCCCCGTACCGCGGACAGGCCACCGGACAGCAGGACGCCGAACACCTCACCCGCCTCGCCCTCACCGATGCAGATCTCCCCCGGCACATACCGCACCGCCCGGCCGGCCTCGGCCGCCCGCGCGAGCGCCTCCGGTGGAAGGGACGAGAACAGTGGATGGGATCTGAGCTGGTCGATCATGTGCGCGCCCGGCGGTGGCGCAGGTTTTCAACCTGTGTTGGTCGCCCAGGTTGAAAACCTGTGCCACGAACATGCTACCACGCCGTCTGCGGCTCGGCCAGCAAAGCCAGGGCGACCAGCGCGGCGGCCAGGAGGAGGATCTCGACGATTCTCCGGCCTGTTCTCGTTGTCAGCCAGACTGTTGCGAACATGTCCGACGCCTGTGGCCGCGGGAGTTCGCGGCGGGTCCTTCCTTTTCATCGGCTTTCGGAGGGCCCGAGTTCGGCACTGCCGCGGTCTGCGGAGGGGCGGAGCCGAATTTGTGATGCTCGCAGCTAAACTGCGTTGGCGCATGGCCGAAATAGAGTGAGGACGTGTATCCCGTGGAGACGTCAGGTCATGGTACAGGTTGATCAGACTGGCTGCTCGGCCAGTTCTCCGCAGATCCTCGAGAGCCTCCTTCACGTCGGCGTGAACCTTGCCGCCATTGAGGACCTGCCCACGGTGCTGCACATGGTCCTGCGGGAGGCGCGCCGCATGGCCAGGGCGGAGGCGGGCAACGTGTACCTGCGGCAGGGCGTCGGGCTGCGGCTTGCCTTCACACAGAATGCCAGACTGGCGCCGGATGAGATGGCCGGAAAGCTCACCGAGCAGATGGGCTCGGTGAGCGCCAATTCGCTGGTCGGCTTCGTCGCCGCCACCGGCAGGCCGATGAACATCCCCGACTCCCACCATTTGCCCGGCGGCGCCCCGTTCCGCATCAGCCGGAACCTGGACGCCGCAACCGGCTACCGCTCCCAGAGCATCCTCGCCGTGCCCATGAAGCTCGTCGAGGGCGAGTGCGTCGGCGTGATCGAGGTGATCAACCACCTCGACGCCGCCGGGCACGTCGGGCCGTTCCCCGATGACCGGGCCGCCGCGCTCGACCTGCTGGCGTTCATGGCCGCCGGGGCCATCCACAACGCCCTGGCCAGGGAGCACACCAAACGCGCCAACCTCAACCTGATCGTCGACCTGTCCGTCGCGGCCGAATGCGGCGGCGACGACACCGCCGGGCACATCCTCCGCGTCAGCGAGGTGTCGGCCCTGATCGCCAAGACGCTGCACCTGCCGGCCCGGCAGGTGGAGGTGATCCGCTTCGCCTCGACCATGCACGACATCGGCAACATCGGCGTGCCCGAGGATATCCTCCACAAGCCCGGCCTGCTGGGCGAGGACGAGCGGGACCTGATGCAGCGGCACGCCGAGATCGGCGCCGAGGTGGTGCCCCATCCCCTCAACGACGTGGTCGAAGCCGCCTGCACCGTCGCGTTGACCCACCACGAACGGTGGGACGGGACCGGCTATCCCGACGGCCTGGCCGGGGACGACATCCCCCTGATCGGGCGGATCGTCACCCTCGCCGACGTCTTCGACGCGCTGCTGTCACCGCGCCCCTACCGCCAGGCCCACAGTTGGGAGGAGGCGATCCGCATCGTCCACGACGAGACCGGCAAGCACTTTGACCCCCGCGTCACCCGGGCCTTCTACGACTGCCTCGACGACGTCGCCGAGGTCTACCGCAACATCCCCACCTTCGACCACGCCGCGTGAGCGGCCTCCCTCAGGTCAGCTTCGGCAGCATGTCGCCGTGGGCTTCGATCAGGTCGTCGCAGAGGCTTCGGATCCGGTCGATCGTCAGCTCCGCGGCCGTGTGGGGGTCGAGCATGGCGGCCTGGTAGACGTGGTCCTTCCTGCCGGTCAGCGCGGCCTCGACGGTCAGGAGCTGGACGTTGACGTTGGTGCGGTTCAGGGCGGCGCACTGGGGCGGCAGGTCGCCCACGTGAACGCCCTGCACGCCGTTGCGGTCCACCAGGCAGGGCACCTCGACGGCCGCGTCGGCGGGCAGGTTGGTGATCAGCGAGGTGTTCAGCACGTTGCCGTGCACGCGGATCGGCACGTTCGTCTCGATCGCCTCCATGATGTACGAGCCGAACTCCCCGCCTCGCTTGTGCGTCAGGGCCGTGTTGGCGACCAGCTCCTGGCGGAGCTTGACCCAGTTTTCGATCTGGCGGACGCACCGGCGCGGGTACTCGTCCAGCGGGATGTTGAACTCCTCGATCAGCTCGGGGTGGGCGGCCTTGTTGAACCAGGGGCAGTATTCCGAGAAGTGCTCGCTCGATTCGGTGACGTAGTAGCCGAACTGCAGCATCAGCTCCATCCGGACCATGTCGCCGTGCTTTTCGGCGCCCGCCCGGCGGGCCTTGGCGTTGATCTCGGCCGCACGTCGCTTGATCTCCGGATACAGGTCCGCCTCCCCGTCGCGGATCGACAGCAGCCACGCCATGTGGTTGATGCCCGCCACCTCCCAGCGCAGCTTCTGGGGCACCTCCATGCCCATGCGCCGCAGCAGGCCGGTGGCGCAGCCCTGCACGGAATGGCACAGGCCCACCGTCCGGATCGACGAGCCCCGCAGCATCGCCCCGGTGATCATCGCCATCGGGTTGGTGTAGTTGAGGAACCAGGCGCTCGGGCACACCTGCTCCATGTCCCGGGCGAATTCCAGGCACACCGGGATCGTCCGCAGCGCCCGGAAGATCCCGCCGATGCCCAGCGTGTCGGCGATCGTCTGCCGCAGGCCGTACTTCCTGGGAATCTCGAAGTCGATCACCGTCGCCGGCTCGTACCCGCCGACCTGGATCGCGTTGACCACGTAGTCGGCGCCCCTCAGGGCTTCCCGCCTCTGCTCGGGCCCCAGGTGGGCGGTGATGCGGGCTCGGCCCTGGTTGATGCCGGCGTTGAGGTTGTCGAGCATCCTCCGGGAGTCATCCAGCCGCTGGGGATCGATGTCGTACAACGCGATCTCCGCATCCTGCAGCGCCGGGCTGCACATCGAGTCGCCCAGGATGTTCTTGGCGAAGACGGTGCTGCCCGCCCCCATGAACGTGATCTTGGCCACGCAAACGCTCCTCTATGAATGCCGCACGGTACCCGCAGCCGGTCCGGGTAGCCTATGGGCCCACCCCGGACAAGACAAGACGCCTGTCGTCCAAATCACGCGAGGTCAACTGCTCGCCGGGCCCTGCGCGTCCAGGGGTCCGACGGGGGGCGATCCTCCCTTGAACTGTCACGGCCTTGGCGGTAAAGTCGGCCGGCGGACAGGGGCAAGAGCCAATCACAACACGAGGGCCCGTTACCGCTGCGGGAACCCGACGGGCAAGGAAAAGACCATGACAGTGATCGAGCCCACCGAAAGCCACCCGGCACCTCTGCGACAGTACCTGCCCAAGGCGATCACCCCTCTTCGGCTGGTGTTCTGGGGCGGCCTGCTGTGCGTCCTGGACTTCACCGTCTCCTCCACGGTGAACGGGCGGGGCTTCAAGTTCGACATTCTCAACGATGCCCTGGGGATGATCCTGATCACCGTAGGCGTGTTCAAGCTCGGGGCCATTCCCGTGCATCGCCAATACCACAACGCCATGACCTTCGTAAAGGTCATGGCGGTCATCGGAATCGTGCAGGCGGTAATGGACCACTTCGTCCTGCCCATGCCGGCCGCCATCGGATTCCTGTCCTCTCTGCTTTCCCTGGCCTCGCTGGCGGCGATTGTCACATTCTGCGTGGCGATGATGTGGTTCTGCCTGGAGGCGGGACTGCCCGATGTGGCCCGAAGCTGGAAGGTCACCCTGATCCTGTTCGTGGCGATCTACCTGATCCCGCTGGGCCCGTTCAACCTCATCGCCATGGGCGCCCTGCTCACTGGGAAATCGTTCCATATCAACCTGGGGCCGCTCGCCATCCTGCTGATTCTGGTCTTCCTCGTGCCGATCGTGCACCTGTTCAT
>DASRZG010000670.1:0-14291 GCA_035686585.1 Phycisphaerae bacterium | reverse complement strand
AGCGTGCGGCGCCGACTCGGCGGGGAGGAGAAGGGCGCCCGGTTCCTCTGGAAAGTCAACCTGTTGCTGTTCGTCCTGATCTCGGCGGGCATGGTCCTCGCCTGGCGTTTCAGCGGCGGGAAGGAATCGGCCGGGCTGGTGGTGGTCATCGCGGGCTTCATGGCCCTGGCGTCGCTCCAGAACTTCTGGCGGCCGCTGCACATCGGCCGGTTCGACACCGCCGGCGACGCCAAGGCCGGCGCGACCATCCTGAGCCTGGAGTCCCAGGCCAAGAACTCCGCCGGGATCGTCCTGGCGCCGCTGCTGGGCTGGATCGTCGACGCCGTGAAGGCGTCCACGTGGCTGGGGGGCGACCACGGCAAGTTCCTGCCCGTGGCCCTGGTGGGCGTGCTGTACGCGGCCGGAGTGCTGTTCTTCCGCCGCCCCCCCAAGGCCGCCGCCCCGGCCCCCGAGGCCGCCGAAGCCCAACCCGTGCCGCAGGACGCCGAGTGAACGAGCAACATCCGCTGGACACCTTTGAGGGCCGACCATGAAACGCACCGCCGTCTTCCCCGGCACGTTCGATCCCGCCACGCGAGGGCACCTGGACATCATCGAGCGCGGCGCCAAGCTGTTCGACACGCTGATCGTCGCCATCGGGGACAACCCCGCCAAGAAGAGCCTCTTCGCCCAGGCGGAGCGGGCGGAGATGGTCGCCAAGCTGGTGGCGGACCATCCCAACGTCCGCGTCGAGACCTACACGGGGCTGACCGTGACCTTCGCCCGCCAGGTGAAGGCCGACGTGATCCTGCGGGGTGTCCGCAACAGCGTGGACCTGGTGTTCGAGCTGGAGATGGCCTATACCAACCGGGCGGCGACGGGGATCGAGACGGTCTTCGTCATGGCCTCGCCGGAATACGCGTTCCTGTCGTCGTCGCTGATCCGCCAGATCGCCACCGGGGGCGGGGATGTCTCGGGCATGGTGCCCGAGCTGGTCGCCCGCCGCATGCGGGACAAGTAGAGCGAAACCGCCCGCCAGATCCCCTGCCGCCGCCGCGGGCGTCCGGTGCGCAAGTCCCATCAGCGCATACAATAAGCGGCTCAACTGCCTGAGCGCTTTTCCGGTCCCCGACATGTGCCCATAAAAATCGGCGTCAGGGGAGGGGAGCCTGACGCCGTTGCAGTAACTCGGCCAAGGGAGGGAGCTCGGCCGAGGAGCCTCAGTCGCTGTGCGTCCTATATCCTAGCTTGTACCCGTAAACCCCTTAGCTGTCAATACGGAAAAACCAGAAAATGCCTTTCAGAGCACCCAGCCGGACTCTTCGGCACAGGCGGACCCCGCCGGGCGGGTCCCGGCCCGCCCTCCCCTCACGGCGACGCCCCCTGCCGGTAGAGGCCCTTCCGGGCGATGTAGTCGATGACGGCGTCCGGGGCAAGATAACGGATGGATCGCCCCGCCCGGACGCGGTGGCGGATCTGGGTGCTGGTGATGTCGATCAGCGGGGTCGGTGCGACCGCCGCTTCCAGCCGGGGGAGCTGGTCGGGGCGGAACCGCCCCGCCAGGTTCTCAAGGATTCCCCCCAGTTTTTCCGTCCACGGCGGGCGGGCGGCGGTGATGATCGTGGCCATGTCCACCACCTCCGTGGCGCGGTGCCAGTTGGGCAGGTCGGCGAGCATGTCCGCCCCGACCACCCAGTACAGCTTCGCCTCCAAACCGTGACGATCCCGCAGGGCCATCAGCGTGTCGAAGGTGTAGCTGGGGGGGCGCCGGTTCAGCTCGATGTCGCTGATCTCGAACAGCTCCTCCCCTTCCACGGCCAGTCGGACCATCTCCATCCGGTCCTCGGCCGTCGGCGCCTTGGCCACAACCTCGCCTTCCTGCGGCAGGTCCAGCATGGGCTTGTGGGGCGGGGACGCGGCCGGGACCAGCGTGATCCGCTCGAAGTGGAAATACTCCGCCACCGCCCGGGCGGCGATCAAGTGCCCGTGGTGAATGGGATTGAACGTCCCGCCGAACAGTACGATTCGCTCCGGCATGGCTTGCCTTCCAATGGCCCCCATTAGACCGTCCGCCGGGAAGATGGGAAGTCCGAAATCCGATCGCACAAATGGTGACCCGGGCCGCTTTCGGCTACACTGGCCGGCTCGAACAGGAGAGGATGATGAAGCTGTTTCGCATACGGGATGAGAGCGGGCGGGTGGTGTACGCCGCCGAGGTGGACGGAGCCTTGCGCCTCGTCGAGGGCGACCCGCTGGGCGTCTGGGAGGTCACGGGGCGGAAGGCCGTCGCGACGAAGGTTCTCGCCCCGCTGGACCCGCCGGCGATCTTCGCGATCGGGCGGAACTACCGCGCCCACGCCGAGGAGACCGACAGCCCCGTGCCGGAGCATCCGGTGGTGTTCGCCAAGGCGATCACCTCGGTGATCGCCACGGGCGATTCCGTAGTCCTGCCCGCCGCGGGCGGCAACTGCGTGGATTACGAGGCCGAGCTGGCCGTGGTCATCGGCACCACCTGCCGCGACGTCCCCGCCGCCGACGCCCGCGAGGTGATCCTGGGCTACACCGTCGCCAACGACGTCTCCGCCCGCGACTGGCAGAAGGCGCTGGGCCAGTGGGTCCGCGCCAAGAGCTTCGACACGTTCTGCCCGCTCGGCCCGTGCATCCAGACCGACCTGGACCCGTTCGACGTGCGGGTGACGTCCACGCTCAACGGCAAGGTCATGCAGGACGCGCGGACGTCGGAGATGATTTTCCCGGTCGACTGCCTGCTGGAGTTCCTCTCGGCCGACCTGACCCTCCGGGCGGGTACGGTCCTGCTCACCGGCACCCCGTCCGGCGTGGGCGTGGCCCGGACCCCGCAGGTGTTCCTCAGGCCGGGGGACACAATCACGTGCTTCGTCGAGGGCATCGGTGAGCTGGCAAACCCCGTTGTCGCGGCCGCTCGGACTCACGGATGACTGACCACTCGCTTCAAGACGGACCGCTCCACGGCGGCGCAGGGGCAAAGCTGGTTCGCCTGCGCTGGCTGATCGTGGCGGCGTGGCTCGGGGCGGCGGCGTTGCTGCTGGCGTTCGTGCCCGCTGTCGACCCGGCCGCCAACGAGCTGTTGACCTTCCTCCCGGACGATTCACCGTCGCTGCGGGCGGCGGGGTTGCTGCGGGAGTACTTCCCCGAGTCGGCGGGCCTGAGCCAGGCGGTGGTGGTGGTCAGCCGGACGGACGGCATGCTCACGCGGGTCGACCTCCAGTCGCTGGGCCGGCTGGTCGAATCCCTGCGCGGGCCGCTGCCGGAGTCGGTGGCGGCGAACCTGCCGACGGACCGGCTTCCGGTGCGTTGGGAGGGCGACCTGCCGCCGCCGATGATGCCCAACCCCTTCATCAGCTCCGACGGCGCGGTGACCATCGCGGTGGTCGAGATCCCCGCCAATTTCGTGACGGTTCGCTCGGCCCGGGCAGTCCAGCACGTCCGCACCCTCGTGGACCGGCACAACTGGCCGGAGGGGCTGGAGGTGGCGGTCACGGGCTCGGCCGCCTACGGCGCCGACTACGCCGAGGCCACCAACCGCTCCCACGACCGCACGCTATGGGTGACGGTCGCGGCCGTGCTGGTGATCCTCCTGATCATCTACCGTGCCCCGGTGGCGGCGTTCCTGGTGCTGGGGACAATCTCCCTGGCGGCGGTGGTGGCGCATCAGCTCCTGTCGCTGGCCAGCCGGTACGGCCTGCACGTCGGCACGGCCGAGCGGATCTTCGTCTTCGTCCTGCTGTACGGGCTGGGGGTGGACTACTCCCTGCTGTACCTGAGCCGGTTCCACGAGTACCTCCGCGAGGGGATTCCCGGCCCGCGGGCGGCCGGGCGGGCCTGGTCGGCGTCCATGCCCGCCATCGCCGCCTCCTCGGGGACCGACATTATCGGCCTGGCGATGCTGTCGGCCGCGTCGTTCAAGATCTTCCGGACCACCGGGCACGCCGTGCCCATCGCCCTGCTGGTTGCGCTGGCGGCGGCGATGACGCTGATCCCGGCGACCGCCGCCGTGCTGCACCGCTGGCTGTTCTGGCCGTCGAAGCGAATGGGGCACATCGGCGGGCGGCATATCTGGCCCGCCATCGCCGGCATGGTGACCCGCCGCCCCGGGTGGGTGCTGGCGGTGACGCTGATCGTCCTGGCGGTCCCGGCCGCACTCGCCCTGCGCATCGAATACGTCTACGACGCCCTGACCGGCCTGAACGAGCGATACGGCGCCGTCCGCGGAAGGCAGATCGTGGAGAAGCACTGGTCCGTCGGGAACATCTCGCCCATCTCGGTGGTGGTGACGGCCGAGGGGGCGGCGGGCGAGGCCCGGCTCGAGCCGCTGGTGGCGCCGCTGACGAAGGCGCTGGGCGAGGCGCCCGGCGTAACGGACGTCCGCTCCCTCTCCCAGCCGCTGGGGAAAACCGGCAAAAGCATGTTCGCCGCGCTGGCCCTGCTTCAGCCCGCCGCCCGGCAGAAAGTCCGCGCCGCCTACGTCAGCACCCGCCCGGCGGCGGCGGTGACCCGGCTGGAGGTGGTCCTGGACAGCCCGGGATTCTCCACCGACGCCATGGCCGCCCTCGACGGGCTCCGCCAGGCCTGCGATCGCGTCCTGCCCGCCGGCGTCGCCTGCCACTTCTCCGGCGCCACGCCCTACATGGCGGACGTCCGCGCCGTCACGGCCCGGGACTTCTACCTGATCGCCGGGCTGGTCCTGGCGGTGGTGTTCGTGCTGGTGCTGATCTTGCTCCGCGACGCGGTGCTCAGCGGCTTCATGATCGCCGCCACCGCCTTCAGCTACCTGGCGACGCTGGGGATCACGCAGATCTTCTTCGTCGGCATCGTCGGCTGGGAGGGGCTGGACTGGAAGGTGCAGGTCTTCCTGTTCGTGGTGATGGTGGCGGTGGGCCAGGACTACAATATCTTCCTGGCGGCGAGGTTGGCGGAGGAATCCCGAACCTCGCCACCCCGCGAGGCGGCGCGGATCGCCATCATCCGCACGGGCAGCATCATCTCCTCGGCCGGGGTGATCATGGCCGCGACGCTGGGGTCGCTGATGGTCGGTGACATCTCGCTGCTGGTGCAGTTGGGCTTCGCCTTCGCCCTGGGGATGCTGCTGGACACCTTCATCATCCGCCCCCTGCTGCTGCCCGCCTTCGCCGTCCTGACGGGTCACACGGGCAAGCCGATTGTGCGGCGACGGAAAGGACGCGTCGGCGAAGAGGAAACTCCGGCGTAGGCGGTCCATTTCCAAATTCCAATTTCCGATTGACCTACGGGGTGCCCGGCCCACCGGCATGTTCGCTCTGCTCTATTTAGCCCCCGGCCCTTGTGGCCGGGGGCTATGCCATCCGAACCAAGTGCGCCGGAGGCAGAACAACTCACCGCCCCCCCGCGTGGGCTCCGTCCAGGGATTGCGTCTGTCGGTCCGGCCCGTCGTGGGTTCGCGAAACCGCAAGCGGCGCCCCGCCACCCCGCTACATTTCACCGAACAACCGCTCGATCTGCTCGGCGTCCAGGCGGGTGCCGTATTCGCAGCCCTCGAAGGCCTCGGCGTGGCGGACCGCTGGGCCCCTTTGGGGCCCGTATCGCTCGATGAGCCGGTCGCGGAACCGCTCGGCCACTTCCCGGCTGGCGGGGGCGCGCTGCTCTTCCAGCCAGGCGCGGCGCTCGGCGTCGCCGGGGGGCACCTCTTCCAGCTTGTGCTGGGTCCAGGGGATCCACTCATACATCTGGCTGGTGTGGCAATGCAGGGCGTCGAGCTTGCGGGCGATGGTCGGGTCGATGTCGATCACCACGTCGGCCGAGAACGGGACGGGCTTGGCAAACGAGTCGCTCAGGTAGGCCATCACCGGGTTGTACCGCAGGGGCGGGGTCTCCGGGCAGTTGTTGGGCACCATCACCAGGTAGGCGGAGTCCTGCACGAGCTGGGAGGTGTAGCGGTGGTCGGGGTGGTAGTCGTTGGGCCGGTGGGTGATGACCAGGTCGGGGGCGAACTCGCGGATGGCCTGGATGAACATCCGCCGGTAGAGGAGGTTGGGCTCGATCTGCCCGTTGGGGATAGGCAGGACCTGACTCTCGACGCCAAGGACGCGCGCCGCGGCCGCCGCCTCGTCGATCCGCCGGCGGGCCAGTTGCGCCCCGGCCTGGACGTGATGGCCCGTCTGGCCGTTGGTGGCGCTGAGGAAGCGGACAGTGTGCCCCGCCGCCGCCCAAAGAGCGGCCGTGCCGCCCATCTTCACCTCGCAGTCGTCCGGATGGGCCCCGATGGCCAGGATCCGCAGCTTGTCGTCCGTCATTGACCTGCACTCCATCGACTCAACTCGGGTGCCATGGTTACACGCGTCGTTCGCGGGTAACCATGCATTGCGTGCTCCGCTCGGGCGACTCAACATGGTTACACAAACAACGTGTAACCATGCCACCCGCGTCAGGCCTTGACCCGGCCTTCGCAGATCATCCTGCCTCGCGGGGGGTTCAGCCAGGCGGGCTTGAGCGTCCAGGTCTGGAGGCGGGCCTGCTCGGCCATCTTGTCGACGCTGAAGTCCAGGGCGTAGGCCCAGTGCTCGCCGATCTGGCGCTGGATGAAGGCGTCGAGGGGCCAGGCGGCGTCGGGGCAGCGCGGCACCTCGGGCACGCGGATCCGCTCGTGCTTCTCGTGCCGGGCCGATGCCGCGTACCCCCGCCCCGCCGCCATCGCCAGTTGGGCGATGCCCACGCGGTTGTCGGCGGTGTGGACGTTGGCGGGCAGGTGCCCGTCGGTGTGGACCGCCGCCAGGAGTTGCCGGCACAGGTCCACCAGCTCCTGGTGGGTGAGCGTGTCCGCCTCCCTGCCCAGGATCGGCCTGCTCGTCGGCCCCAGGACGTTGCGGCGCGGCACCGCGTCCGGGACGCGCCCGTCGGCGCCGGCGTTGGCGAGCGATTCGGCCAGGGCGGTGACCAGCTCGGCCGGCGAGAAGGTGCGGTTCAGCACTACCTTGCCCGACTCGGCCAACTGGCCGGCGTAGGCGAGCAGCTCGTCGCAGGTGATGTCCTCGGGCTGAGTGGAGAAGAGCCTGGCGGCCTCGGCCGTGCCGAGAACCTCCAGGTCCGGGTGGTCGCGGAGGTACTCGCACAGGCGGCGGAAGTTGGCCTGGGCGCGGGCCTCCTCGGCGCGGCTCTTGACGCCGTACCGCCAGCCGAGCTGCTCGGGGGTGCGGGTGAGCCCGCCGACGAGGCAGTAGTGCTCGATCCAGCCGCGGGCCATGACCTTGATGGGATGGCAGCCGAAGATGGAGACGAACTCGACGCCGCGTTCGCCGCAGGCGGCGAGGAACTGATCGAGCTGGCGCATCTTCGTCTGGAAGGCGTCGTCGCAACTGTAGATCTCGTCGAACCCCGCGAAGTCGGGCGTGGTCGAGCTGGGCAGGTTCAGCGTGCCGGCGTACCAGGTGGGCGTCTCGGTGCCCTCCACGCCGGTGACGCCATAGACGTAGGGGATCCCCCGCTCGCCGCCCACGGCCACGTGCTGCGGGCCGAAGTACAGGTTGTGCCGGCTGAGGGCGACGGGATCGCACCCGAACGCCGCCCGCAGCTCCTCGGCCACGCGGTCCTCGTACTGGCGCATGGCCGCCACGCCGTCGGCCCAGCCCTTGTCGGCGAGGATCTCCGGGATCAGCGGGCGGACGTTGCCCATCTGGTGGCTGGCGATGTCATGCGCGGCCATCTTCTCCAGCACGTCCTTGCGCCCCCGCTCGCGCAGGCACCGGGCCTTCTCGCCGAACACGATGAAGGTCCCGCGGACCCCCACGTCGGTCATGATCTCCGCCAGCCAGCCGGGGATGTCGTCGATGCGGTACTCGGGCGGGTAATAGACGTCTTCGGTGTCGAACTTCAGCGTGGCGTACATGCATCTCTCCTATGCGTACCCCTTCAGGTACTCCGCCTGGACCTGGAACATCTCCTGGAGGCAGGCCTTGGCGCGGGGGATGGAATTGGTCAGCGGATCGGCCACCAGGCACTGCAGGGCCACGTGTTTGGACTTCTCGACCGCCGCCCGGGCCAGCAGCTCGTTGTAGGCACACCGCGCGGCCACCAGCCCAACGAACGACTCCGGCAGCGGCCCGACGTGCAGGCCGCGGATGCCGTTGGCGTCGGCGATCGCGGGGACCTCGACCACCGCGTGGTCGGGGAGGTTGGTCACCAGGCCGTTGTTGGCGATGTTGGCGTAATGCAGCGTCCTGCCGTTGTTCCAGATGGACATCAGCATCCGGATGGCCTCGCCGGCGGCCTCCTCGGGCTCGTGGCCGAGGGGCTCTTTGCCCTCGCTCTGGGCCTTGAGCTTCGCCCGCAGGTCGGTCTCCATCGTCAGCCGTTCGTCGAAGTCGTGGCCGTCGCGGAAGGTGTACCGCCCGTCCTCCCTGCCGTCGCTGTCGGGCCCGTAGAAGTACGGGAAGAACTCGGCCACGTGGTTGGGCCCGGGGAAGGGCCAGACGTCGAAGACCTCCATCAGCTCGACGCTGGAGCGTGGGTACTTGTCCGCCTGCTCGGCGAGCATCCTGGCCTTGAAGGCCTCGGTGTAGTCCTCCCCGTCGAGCAGGATCTTCAGCGCCCACACCCAGTGGTTGACGCCGGCGGAGACGACCTCGACGCGGTCGACGTCGACGTCCAGATACCGTGCCACCTGCTTCGGCAGGAAGCCCGCGGTGCACAGGCCGACGATCTTGACGTGGGTCGCCATCGCCACCGCGCGGCAGACGCTGGCCATCGGGTTGGAGTAGTTGATGACCCAGGCGTCCGGGGCCAGCTCCTCGACGTCGCGGCAGATCTCGATCATCGGCGGGATCAGCCGCAGCCCCCGGAACAGCCCGCCCGGGCCGACGGTGTCCACCGAGTGCCCGTAGTAGCCGTGCTTGGCGGGAATCTCCTCGTCCTGCCGCCAGGTCTTGACCCCGCCGACGGCGATGGTGGTCAGGACGAAGTCCGCCCCGGCCACCGCCTCGCGCCGGTCGTGGCAGGCAATGACCTCCGTCTTCCGCCCCCACTCGCTCGCCATCCGCCGGCCGAGGGCGGCCATGATCTCCAGGCCGTCCGCGTCGATGTCCACCAGGGCCAGCGTCGCCCCGTCGAGCTGCTCGGCGCCCACCAGGTCGCGGAGCAGTCCGCTGAAGCTGGAACTGGCCGCCCCGACCACCACAATCCTCGGTTTGCCGCGCTGCAGCATGGTTGACTCCTTCCACAAAGGCGCGGCGATTATACGGCCCGCCTCGGGCCCGGTCACCGGGACATTCGAAAACCGCCAAGCTCGCCCGGGCCCGCTTGCGGTTGACTCGCCCGCCCCGCCGACAGTACCCTGAAGACCATGCAGAACCGAACCGCAGGAATCATCGTGGCGCTGGCCATTCTGTCGGCGGCGGCCTTGCTGTCAGCGACCGATCCCCCCACGCCCGCCACCGCGCCCTCGGCGGACACGTGGTCGTCCGTCATGGCCACCGTCAACGGCAAGCCGATCTACATGGAATCGCTCATCCGCCCGCTTATCGAGGCCCACGGGGCCAAGCTCGGGCAGATCCTCGTGCTGCACGAGGTGGTGGCACAGGAGGCCCGCCGCCAGGGCGTCGCCGTCACCGACGAGGAAATCCAGGCCGAAGAGGACCGCAGCCTGAAACGGATCTTCGGCGACGATGTCACCGCCGACACGCGGCAGCGGATGCTGGAGAGGCTGCTGGAGCAGCGCGGGCTGACCCGGGAGCTCTGGACCAGGACCATGCGCCAGAACCTCCAGTTGCGGCGGATCGCCGAGCCCGGGATCACCGTCTCGGAGGACCTGATCGAGGTGGAGTTCGCCCGGCGCTTCGGCGAGAAGGTGCAGATCAGCCACATCGCCCTGCCCACCCTTCAGGAGGCCGAGAAGGTCGCCAAGCTGCTCAAGGAGGGAAAGGACTTCGCCGAGATGGCGCAGAAGTACTCCACCAACGCCACCACCGCCGCCAAGGGCGGGCTGCTGCCGGCCTTCGCCCGCAACGACGAGGGCGTCCCCCGCGCGATGCGCGACGTGGCCTTCGACTTGGCGGCGGACGAGGTCAGCGGTATCGTTCAGAGCCAGGGGCAGTTCCACCTGCTCAAGCTCCACAAGCGATTCCCGCCCACCGACGTGAAGCTCGAGGCCGTGCGGGGAGAGCTGAAAGCGGACCTCCACGAGCGCCTGCTGGAACGGGCCAAGGTGGAAATCCTCGGCCGACTGAGCCGCTCGGCCCGGATCGAGTACGTCAACCCGGCTCTGAAGAAGGCGATGGTCGAGACGGCCCCGTGACCGAGCCGTCGGGGCGGGGGGAGCACCGGGTTCGAGCCGCGTCCGCACTTCCCGGGAAAGGAGTGGAGTGAAGTGATGGCCCGAAGGCCGAATGTCCTGCTGATCACCGCCGACCAGTTGCGGGCGGACGCGTTGGGCTGCTACGGAAACCACCTGTGCCGGACGCCGAACCTGGACGCGATGGCGGCGGGAGGGGCGCTCTTCGCCAACGGCTTCACCCCCAACCCGATCTGCGTGCCGGCGAGGGCGTCGATCACCACCGGCAACTACCCGCACGTCTGCACGGGCATCAAGAACAACGGCGGGCGGATCCGGGACGACCAGCCCAAGCTCCCCGAGCATTTCGGCGCGTACGGTTACCGGTCCTACGCCTGCGGCAAGCTCCACTATGTCCCCTACGCCCCACCGGGGGAGCCCCGGCTGCTGCACGGGTTCGACGAGTGCGACCTGACCGAGTCGGGCCGGTACGTCTGGGCCCTCGATCCCCGGCACGCCCACCGCGGGCTGGAGGACTACATCGACGACCTCGTCGACGCCGGCTGGGGCGGCTACAGCCGGGCGCACGGCGCGGGCAACAACGACGTCCGCCCCTGCCCCTGCCCCCTGCCGGATGAACTGCACGTGGACCACTGGGTGGCGGACCGCACGATCGCCCGGCTGCGGGAGCACACCGCCAGCCACCCCGACAGCCCGTTCCTGATCTGGTGCAGCTTCCCCAAGCCCCACTCGCCCTACGACCCGCCGTACGACTACGTCCGCCTGTACGACCCGCGGGAGATCCCCCCGCCGGCCGGGACGGAATCGCTGCTGACGGACCGCAACCCGGTGATGGAGCGGACGCGCTACACCCACGGCCTGGACAGCCTCAGCCCCGCCGCCCTGCGGGTGATCAAGGCCTACTACTACGCCCTGATCACCCACCAGGACGCCCAGGTCGGCAGGGTGATGGAGGCGCTGGTGGAAACCGGCGTGGCCGAGGACACGATCATCGTCTACACCGCCGACCACGGGGACCTGATGGGCGACTTCGGCACCTTCTTCAAGTGCAGCTTCCTGGAAGGGGCGGTCCGCGTGCCCTTTATCGTGGCCGGGCCCGGCGTCAGGCCGGGCAGGCGGGAGCAGTTGGCGGGCCTGCAGGACATCCTGCCGACGCTGGCGGAGATGACCGGCGCGCCCCTGGGTCGGGACGTCCAGGGCATGGACCTGTCGGGCGTCCTCGCCGATCCCGGCGCGCCGGGCAGGGAGCTGTTCTACGCCCAGTGCGGCGACGCCCCCCGCCAGGCGGCGATGGTCTGCGACGGGCGGTGGAAGTACTGCTACGCCCAGGAGGGCCCCACCGAGGAGCTGTATGACCTCGCCGCCGACCCGACCGAGCTGGTCAACCTCGCCGCCGGCGCCGACGGGGCGGAGCGTGCGGGGCCGTGGCGGCGGAGGCTGATCGACGAGGCCCGGCGCCTCGGCGACACCGCCCTGCTGGACGGTGACGGCCTGGCGCGGTCGCCGCTGGACCGGTCCGGGCACGCCGACCTGCCCGTCTCCGGCATGGGCTGGCGGTGGTATTGATTCGCCCCGCCCCGGCGGCAGGGATAAGATACCCTCATGGCCATCCTCCGCTATGGATCGTTCGCCGGGGGCATCGACCTGCCGGACGAGAAGAGCGCCACGCTGGCTGCGTCGATCACGGCCATCGCCCCCCCGGCGAGGCTGCGGGTCCCGCTGGCGCTGACCGCGGCGGCGGAGGCCGAGCCGGTCGTGGAGGTGGGCCAGTCCGTTTCCCGGGGGCAGCGGATCGCCCGGGCGGATGACCCGCGCCAGGTGGACGTGTTTGCCCCGCTGTCCGGGCGGGTGGCGGCGATCTCCCAGGCCGCCCTGCCGGCGCCCCGCCTGCACTGGCGCCGGTGCCGGGCGGTCGAGCTGACCGACCTGGAGACCCCCCCGCCCGTCGAGAAGCTGCCCGAGGAGTTCGACTGGCGCCGCGCGGACCAGGCCTCCCTGCTGCGGCGGATTGGAGAGGGGGCGCTGGTGACGTTCCGCCGGCCGGTGACGGCGCTGGGCGTGTGGATCGGCCGCGCCCGCCAGGCGCAGGTCCGGAACCTGATCGCCAACGTGACGGAGAACTTCCCGTATGTCACCGCCGACCATCGCCTCCTGGCCGAGCGGGGCGCGGAGGTGGTCGCGGGGCTGGCGATTCTGGCGCGGGCGACGGGCGCCAGCCGGGTATGCCTGGCCGTGGACGGGCGGCGGACCGGCGCCTATCGCCAGGCCGTCGCGCCCGCCCGCGAGCATGGCATCGACACCGTCGCCCTGCCCCGCAAGTACCCCATCGGCATCGACGCGATGATCGTCAAGGCCCTCACCCACCGGGAGATACCGCTGGACGGTACCCCCTTCGACGTGGGCGCCGCCGTCACCAACGCCGCCACCTGCTGGGCGGTGTACCGCTGGGTCGCCTGCGGGCAGAGGCCCCTGGCCAGGGTCGTCACGCTGTCCGGGCCTCAGGCGCGGGAAAGGGGCAACTTCCACGTCCCCTTCGGCGCCGAAGCCGGCGCGGTGCTGGCCGGGGGAGAGACGCAAATCCACGGCAGCCCCATGCGGGGGCTGCTGCTGGCCGACGGCGCGGTCGTGGGACCGGCATGCGACGCCCTGATCGCCCTGCCGTCCAAGCGGGTCCGCGCCCCCACCCCGTGCATCCGGTGCGGGTGGTGTGGCGAGAACTGCCCCGCCCGGCTTGACGTGGCCACCCTCAACGACGACTTTGAGCTCAGCCGGGTCGACCGCGCCACCCGACGCGGGGCGCCCGCGTGCGTCGACTGCGGGATCTGCAGCTACGTCTGCCCCGCCCACCTGCCGCTGACGGAGCGCGTCGCCGCCCTGAAGCAGGCGATCCGGCTGGAGTGCGGACTCCGCGAGCATGGCGAACACCGCGAATAGCCCGATCCCCGCCGGCCCGGCCGAGCGGGAGATGCTCACCGCCAACCCCGTGCGGGGCGGGCCATTCCTCCACGCCCCCGAGGTCAGCGGCGGGATCTTCCGGGTGATCTTCGTGGCCGCCTGCGCGCCGCTGGCGGTCGGGGTGGTCTTCTTCGGATGGCGCGCGATGCTGGTGACCCTCCTGAGCGTGGGCGGCTGCGTCTGGACCGAGTCGATCTACTATCGCGTTACCCGCACCCCGGCGCTGCTGGGGCGATCACACGCCGCCTTGACGGGGCTGCTGCTGGCGCTGACCCTCCCGGCCTTCGTGCCCTGGTACGTGCCCTTGACCGGCGCGGTCTTCGCCATCCTCGTCGGCAAGGCACTGTTCGGCGGGGTGGGCCACTTCCTCTGGCAGCCCGCCCTGGTCGGCCGGTTGGCGGTGGCGGTCCTGTTCACCCAGGCCTTGGCCGGGCCGCCGGGCGAACCGGCCAAGTGGCCCGTGCTCGCCCGCAACCACGTCCTCCTCGGCGACGTCAACCGGATCGACGCCAAGACGACCTTTGGGCGGTGGCGGACCGCCGTCCCCGCCCAGGGCGCCGACGCCCTGGCACGCCCCAGGCCGCTGACGATCCTGCGGTCGCTATCGCACCCCGCCGGACGCCCCCCCGACAGCATCGCCACGGCCCTTCTGGCCTTGCCGGGTGCCTGGGAACTCATCATCGGCGCCTACGGCGGGGGCATCGGAGAGACCTGCGCCCTGGCCATCGTCATCGCCGGGCTGTACGTCGTCTACCGCCATTACGTCCGCGGGCACCTGCCCGGGCTGATCGTCCTGGCCGCCGCCGTCACCGCGGCCATCGCGCCCATCCGCACCCCCGACGGGGAGGGATGGCGGTGGTTTCCCATCACGGCGGAGGGGTTCGACGTCGGGTTCGTCTACGTCGCCAGCCACATCGCCTCCGGCGGACTGCTGCTGGCGGCGTTCTTCCTGGCCACCGAGATGACCAGCCGCCCGGTGACGCTGCCCGCCCAGGCGGTCTACGGGATCGCCTGCGGCGTGATCGCGATGCTCATGCGGCTGTACACGTCCTTCCCCATC
>DASRZG010000669.1:0-2718 GCA_035686585.1 Phycisphaerae bacterium | reverse complement strand
AACAGCAGGAACCCATCGCTCATTGACCGCTTCCTCCGGAAAGTGTCCTTGGGCCATCATAGCGGGCGCAGGCGAACGTGATCCGCCCGTCGGCCAGCACCACGAACGACCCTTCGGAATTCCTGGGGTGCCCTCTGCCGTGCGGCAAGGACAGCACGATTGTGGAGCCTTTGTCGCGAGTCATGAGATGTCCTCCGGGCGGTAATGGATGGCTTGGCACGAGACCTCGCCCCAGCCGCCGAAGCCCGCGGAGGCCTCCGAGCCGCTGGCAAAGTACAGGGCGGTGACGATTGTGCCGTCCGCGAGTTGCACCGTGGAGGGATACCCCAGGTCGCCGTCGCGGACGCCGTCGCCGGCCAACAGCACCTGGCGGGTGGTGTCCCAGGTCTTGCCGCCGTCGCCGCTGAGCAAGGCTCCACAACCCATCGGTCGTATCCGCCGGCCGAAGGTCATCAGCGCCCTGCCGTCTGTCAGGACCGTCAGGTCGGCCGGGTGTTCCCCGTCGCGGGTGACCTGTTGGGGCGTGCTCCAGACCCGCCCGCCGTCGTCGCTGAAAAGCGTCGCGACGTGGCCGGACTCGGACCGCGCCGCCGCCAACAGTCGCCCGTCTCCCAGGAAGGCGAAGGATGTCTCGTTGTGCTTCGTCGCCACCAGCGTCTCATCGCCCCAGGTCTTCCCGTCGTCGGTGCTGCGGGCCAACACGGCCACGTTGCGGACGCCTTCGATCGGCTCGCGCGGGGTGGCATAGATGCACATCAGCAACGTGCCGTCCGGGGCCGGGATGATCCGCCCGTACGGAGAAGCCAGTTTCAAGTGCCGTGAGCGATACGGAACCGCGTCAGACCACGTTCGGCCGCCGTCGCGGCTGTGCGTGATCAAGGTGCTGGGCTCGGCGTAGTCGCCGGCGTCGGGCTTGTAGACAGGCCCGTTGGGGCCGTCGGCGTAGGCATCCATCGTCGCCTTCCAGAAGGCGGCGATCAACTCGCCACGACGGTTGACGCCAAAGGCGGGGTTGCGGGCGTCTTCCCATCGCGGGGTGATCTCGACGGGGTCCGACCAGCATTTGCCGCCGTCGGCGGAGCCGGCAATGGCCAACGTCGCGGAGGCCCCCACGTGTGTACCACCGGTGCGGAAGATCGCGGCCAGGGCCGCCGGGCCCGTCCTCACCAGCACGGGGAAGTAGCCCTGGGTCGAGCAGACCAGATAACGGTCGAGCCGCCCACGGCGACCTACGAAAGAGTCCGACTGCGCACGAAGGAACCGCTGCTTGCTCATGGTAATTCTCCTGTTGTCGAAGAGACGCCAGGGACCGGCACTTTGAGCGGGTTGTCCCTACAGAGTATTCCGTCCGCGTTGATTCCCTGATTAATGCTAATTAATGGCTACGCGCCGAACTTGTCGAGCTTGCCGGCGTGGGCCAGGGCGAGGGGGAGCAGGGCCTTGGCGGGGATGGTGCCGATCTGCCCGCGCCGGCAGGTGACCTCGTCCCATTTGTCTCCGTCGCCGCCGCGGAGGTAGGGGGCCTTCATCAGCACAGGCACGGGGTGCCAACTGTGGGCCTTGAGGGTCGGGGGCGTCGAGTGGTCCCCGGTGATGATCAGCACGTCGGGGTTGGCGGCCAGCAGCTTTGGTACGGCCGCGTCCATCTCCTCGATCCGCCGAACTTTCTCGGGGAGGTCGCCGTCCTCGCCCGCCTTGTCGGTGTACTTGAAGTGGGCGAAGACGAAGGTGTGGTCCTTGAGGGCCTCGGCGGCGCCGGTGCAGACGTCGGCGGCCGTCGTGGGCTGCGAGGCGATGGGGATCCCGACCAGCCGGGCCACGCCGCGGTACATCGGGTATCCGGCGACGGCGGCGGGGTTCAGCTTGTAGCGGTCGGCGAATTTCGGCCAGGCCGGGTGCTTGGCGAAACCGCGGGTGAGGATCATGTTCGCCTTGGGCTCGTCGGAGAGAATCCGGCGAACCTGGCCGAGGATGTCCTCGACCCTCTTGGCGGTCTTCGACTTCGCGTGGGGTGGCCGCGTCGGTGACAGTGGGGGCACGCCGGTCGCCTGCGGATCGGTATCGCCGACGTTGTCGTCCAGGCCGTCGCCGCGAAGGACCATCAGCGCGCGGTGCTCGGCCTCGGTCTCCCAGAAAACCTCCACCCCGGCGGGCGGCGCGAGCTTCTGGCGGATCTTCGCAAGGACGCGGCGGTTCTCTTCGTCGGGGATCCGCCCGGCGCGGCGGTCGGTGACGTTTCCGGCGGCATCGAGGGTGCAGAAGTTGACCCGGGCGGCCACGTCGCGGTCTTCCAGCGGGAACTCGACGCCCAGCGCGCTCAGCACGCCGCGCCCGACCTGGTAGACGAGCGGGTCGTAGCCGAACAGTCCGAGGTGTCCGGGCCCCGAGCCCGGGGTCACGGCGGTGGCCACGGGGACGATCAGCCCCAGGGCACTGCGGGCCGCGAGGGCGTCCAGGTTCGGCGTGACGGCCTGCTGAAGGGCCGTGCCCTTGCCGTCGTTGTCGCAGTCGCCCACGCCGTCCATCACCAGCAGGCAGATTCGCGCACTAGTCTCTTTGGCCAGCGAGCTGATCAGGTCGCCGTAGGTATCTTGCATCGTCTCACATCCTTACTCGGGGGCTCTGCCGCGGCCCGGGGCGGTCCCGGGCCGGCACCGCGACAGTCTAGTGCAGCTCGCCATAAGTTCTGATACACCCTAATAGGGCGCGACCAGATGT
>DASRZG010000668.1:0-5245 GCA_035686585.1 Phycisphaerae bacterium | reverse complement strand
TCCACGTACCGGGCCGCGTTGAGCAGGTACGGCTCGTCCATCACGAACGACCCGAACCGCTCCTGCCACAGGTGGCCCCGCCACCCGTGGCGGAAGTTGATCCGCCGCGTGTACCGCCGGTGGGCCTCCCCGATCCCCCGGAAGCCCTCCTCGGTGCCCGGCACGATGATCAGGTGGGTGTGGTTGGGCATCAGGCAGTACGCCCACACTCGAAGCCCCTCACATCCGCACCGCTCCTTCATCAAGGCCACGTACGCCCAATAGTCGTCCTCCCCGAAGAACACCTCCTGCCGCCGATTCCCACGCTGCGTCACGTGATGCGGCATCCCCGGAACAACGACACGTGCCCGTCGAGACATGCCCCCAGGCTACACCCGCCATGCAGGATGTCAACACAAAAACCATATCCTGTCCCGGGATTTCCGCGACCCGCGGCCGGGGGCGGAGGGAATCGTCTCCCACAGCAGGCAGGTCAGACCGAGCAACATCGCCAGCGGCAGGAAACTGCGAAATCGGAACAGGAACTGCCCGATCCAGACGAGGTAGCGGCACCATGTCATGACGGGGTCCTCTGGTGGCTGATGAGCCGGTCATCGGCGGCGCGCCCGGCCAGCTCCCGCTTCAGGGCCGCCACGTCCAGGTTCCGCAGGTAGCGCTCGATCGCCACATTCCAGACGCTGAAGCCCATCCCCCTCATCTCGCGGATCGCCTCGGGGCGGGGCCAATCCTCGACCACCATCCGATACACGGCGACCATCATACCCGTTCGGTCCGCCCCCCGGCGACAGTGAACGAAAAGGGGGCGATTGTCGGGAATCGTCGCGATGGACAGAAACTCCAGCACATCCTCGGTTTCGGGATGGGCGGTCTTGAAGGAGATGTGGTAGGTGCGAAACCCGGCCTCCTGAAGGTCCTCCGAGCCGCCGTCGAAGGTCCGCAGCGAAACGATCGTGCGAATGCCCCTGCTCCGGAGGGCTTCATAGCCGGCGGCCGTCGGCTGGCCGCCACGATACAGCCCATGGCAGACCTTGCCGAAGTTCGGCAGGCCCGGCACCGTGACCTCGGCGGCCCCGGACGACCCGTCCTGTCGGGTGGCTAATCGAGATGGTTCCTGGCATCCGACGGTCAACACGAGCAGCGCCGCCACCCCAAGCGGCCTGCCCGCAAGGCGGCGCTCACCGGCAGGCGAATGGGGCCGTCCGGCCCTATCCATGGCGGTCGTCATTTCCGAATCTCCCATCGAATGCCGCGATCGACCCCGCGGGCGCCGGCGGCAGCCGGCCCGCGGCCGGGGCCGGGGCGGGCGGGGATGCGGCCGTTACCGGCGGGTAAGCGGACGCCTGGGGCCGCCGCGCCTTCGGGGTGCCGCCGCGCGGGGGCGATGCCCCGGCGAACTGCTCCAGCAGGTGAACGATCCTCTTTCGCTGTGGGCCATCGGGCCGGGCCTTGTAGGCGGTCAGTTCCTCGCGAAACGCGCGTTGGACGGGGACGCCTCTCCTGGCGACCCGATAGACGGCACACATCATGCCAGTCCGATTGCGCCCGAACTCGCAATGGACCAGGACCGGGCCGGGGCTGGTGTCGACCAACCGCAGGAACCGCTCGGCCTGCGCCTGGGTGGGGACCTGCGCGGTGACGGGGATGTTGAAGAACTCCACCCCGTCGCGCCGGCAGACACTCCGTTCCTCGGCAAAGGTGTGCGGGTCTTCCCCCGCACTCCGCAGGTCGATCACCCGCCGGATGCCCCGCCCGAAGACCAGGACGGGATACTGAAACCGCCGGGGCTGGCGGCTGCGGTACAAGCGCCCGGCTTCCACTTCCCCGTACATGCCGACGAACGTGGCCCGGTACGCACAGAAGACGGCCCCCAGGCCGAGGGCTGCCGCCGCCAGCACAACCAACATCCGCCGTGGGGCGCCCTTCCGCCGGAGGCCGATCTTCCGTATCTCCCAACTTCCCATGCTGGCAGGATAGGCGCCGAAACCTTGCAGCAACCTGAAATCCAGCGGACGACGGGATGCGGCGCGGGAATGGGAGGACGGCGTCCGGGCCGGGGGCTACTCGACCGGCAGGGTGAGGCTTACGCATGTGCCCTCCCCCGGGCTGGATCGGACCTCGATGCCTCCGGCGTGTCGTTGGGCGATCTCGGCCGCGATGGCCAGCCCGAGGCCGGTCCCCCCGGAAGCTCGCGCTCTGGAGGCGTCCACCCGGTAGAACCGTTCCGTCAGGTGAGGGATCGACTCCGGGGGGATGTTCCCGCCTTCATCATGCACGGTGATGCGGACGCGCCGGTCGCCGCACCGCTCCGCGGCGACCGTGACGGTCCCGCCGGGCGGCCCGTGCCGGACGGCGTTGTCGATCAGGTTCGAGAGCAGGCGGACCAGCTCCTGGCGGCGGCCCCGGATCACCGCCCGCGGGACAGGCTCATCGAGGACGACGGCCGCTTCCGGCGAGGATTCCGCGAACGGGCCGACCGCTTCGACCATCTCCCGGTACGCCACGGCCAAGGTGGTGATGACCACGATGGCGACCAGAAGGACGACAGCCGTCGCGATCCGCGTTCGCAGGGAAACACTCATTCGGGGGGCTCCAGGCGGTATCCCATGCCGCGCACGGTGCGGATGCGGCACGGATCTCCCAATCGCTGGAGCTCCTTCCGCAGCCGCGAGATGTGGACCTCAACGACATTGGAGAAGGTCTCCGCGTTGAAATCGTAAAGGTGCTCGAGGATCTCCGTCTTCGAGACGGTCGTCCCGGATCGAAGCCCCAGGTACTCCAGGAGGGCGAATTCCAGGGGGCGCAAGTGCATGGGTTGGCCGCGGGCATGCGCCTGGCGGGCGGCGAGATCGATGGTGAGCTCACCGACATCGATGTTCGGCGCCGGTCGGTTGTACGAACGCCGCATCAAGGCTCGGACCCTGGCCACCAGTTCGGCCATCTCGAAGGGCTTCGTGAGATAATCGTCGCTGCCGGCATTCAGACCGGAAATCACGTTGTCGGTGCCGTGTTTGGCCGTCAGGATGAGAATCGGCACGGAAACGCCTCGCTTGCGGAGCTCCTGCAACAGGCTCAGCCCGTCCATTTTCGGAAGCATCAGGTCCAGGATCACGGCGTCATACGGCTCGGACATGGCCATGTGGCAACCGTCCTGGCCGTCAATCGAGATGTCCACCGCGGCGTCAAGAAGCTGCCGCAATACCTTGGCGATATTCCGGGCGAGCTTCTCCTCGTCTTCCACGATCAGGATCCGCATCACACGACCTCATGGGTGCGTCATCGATCCATACGCCCGCGCGGGGCGGAAGGTTGCCATACCGTCTTGGCCGGCAAGGCCCGATCCCGGCCCGTCCGCGTCGCCCGCTGCCGGGGCGGAGGGCGCCGGGCGATCATGTTCGGACGGCCTGGGCGATGGCGCGGGCGATGGTCCGGCAGGCGGGGCGGTAGAGGGCGCGGGCGTGGCGGCCGAGGGTCTCGAGGCGCTGGGGGTCGGCCAGCAGGTCGGCGACGGCCCGGACGATACGGCGCGGGGACGGGGCGACGACGGCGGCGCCGGCGCGGGAGAGCATCTCGACGTTGGCGGCCTCCTGCCCGGGCACCGAGCGGGTCAGGACCATCGGCACGCCCTTGGCGATGCACTCGGAGGTCGTCAGCCCGCCCGCCTTGGTCACCATCACCGACGCCACCTCCGTCAGCTCGTGGACGCGGTCGGTAAAGCCCACCGCCCTGACGCCGCCGTCGGCGGCGGGATCGGCGGCGATCTCGGCCGCCAGTTTCTTGTTGGAGCCGGCGAGTACCACCACGGCAGCGCCGGTGGCGCGGGCGATGCGGCGGGCGGTCCGGGCGACCGGGCCGACGGTGAAGTAGGCCCCCCCGCTGATCACCACGATGGGCCGGTCGGCGGGGAGCCGCCAGTCGCGGAGGATTTGCTCCCGGTCCAGCGGGGCGGTCCACTTGGGGTGGACGGGGATGCCCGAGACGGTGATCCGCTCCCGCGGCACCCGCCAGCGGCGGAGGTCGTCCACGACGCGGTCGTCGGAGACGAAGTACCGCTCGACGTTCTCGGCGTACCAGTAGCGATGGGCCTCGTGGTCGGTGATCACCGCCCACATCCGCAAGCCCTCGGCGCCCTCGCCGATCATCCGCCCGACCACGGGCATGATCAGGTGGTGCGTGGCCACCACCAGCGCCGGGCGCTGGTCCAGGACGTGCCGGCGGAACCAGCGGTTCGCGCGCCACTCGACCGCCAGCCTGGGGCGCTCCGACAGCGACCTGTCCGCGCCCGCGGGCCGGTGGGTCAGCCAGTACCCCAGCCCGTACGCCCACGGGAAGCGTGCCACGACCAGCGCGTACCCCCCGCCGTAGGCCAGGCGGAACCACGCCGGCACGTGGGCGAGGACGTCGATGAACTCGGCCGGCGCCGCGGGCGCCTCCTCCGCCAGCGCCGCCATCACCGCCAGGGCGGCCTGGTTGTGGCCCGCCCCGACCGAAGCGCTGCCGAAGATCACCCGTTCGGGCGTCCGGGCCGGGCGGGCGGGCGCGGTCTCGGCGGGCGGCGGGCTCATGGTGTTGATCGCCCCCTCACGGCCAGCCACTCGACGTGGCGCTCGGCCGGTTCTCGATAGGGGTTATCCGGCGCGCTGGCGACGAGCTTGAAGTATTCGGCCGGGTCCTTCAGCTTCCGCCGGGCCCACTCGGGCGTCCGGCCGATCCACCAGCCCAGCAGGCCCAGCTCGTAGTTGGCGATGATGGCGGCGTCGCCCAGCCCGTCGGCGATCTCGGAGAGGGCCTGGGCCCGGGCGAACTCGTCGCGGATCGCCATGGCCGCCCGGAGGCGGAAGTTGTCGGCCAGGGGGGTCTTGGCGTGCCCCGCCGCCAGTTCCTCCAGCCGCTGGGGCGCGACGTGGAGGAACGGCCAGCAGGACATGTAGTCGGCGAAGGCCTGGACGGTCTCGGCCGAGGCGTCGGGGGCGGTGACGCCGTTGCGCTCCATCAGCCAGACGATGCGATCGACGTCGATCAGGACGGAGCGGTAGTACTCGTCGCCGGGCAGGGACCGCATGGGGGTGAAGACCCGCTGCCAGAGGCTCCGCTCGGGCCGGCCCGATCGGCGCTGGAGGTGCCCCGCCAGCAGGGTCTGGACGGTGGTGAGGTAGCGCGAGCCCTCGGTGACCCTTCCGTCGCGGAGGGCGAGGACGGCGAGGCGGAACCGCCCCACGAGGGCCTGGGGCCCGTCGGGGTACTGCTG
>DASRZG010000667.1:0-2854 GCA_035686585.1 Phycisphaerae bacterium | reverse complement strand
CGAGTACATCGCCAATCTGGCCCGCACGAACCTCCGCCTGGGCCATCGTGACCCCGAGACCGCCGAGCTGCTCCGCCAGCTGATCCTCAAGGACACCCGCCCGGAGTGGACGGACTGGGCTCGAGCGGAGCTGTCCAGGATGCCCAGAGACAGCCTGCCGAGACCGGCCCCGGAGGACGCCACCCCGACGTCCCAGCCGGCGGGCCGGCTGGAGGCCACCGTCCCCCAGCCCGGATCGAAGGGGCCCGATCCCGATGGTGCCAGCCCCGAATAGCCCGATCCACCAGCGCGGCCGGAAGATCGCCGAGGCGGTGGTGTGGGCGTCGCTGGCCCTGGCTTGGGCGGCCAGCCTGGTGCTGTGGTGGGGCCACAAGGCCCTGGCCGCCGACGGCAGCTTGGGGCTACGGATCTGCTCATCCGGCAGCGATTGCGCCACTGTGCTGCGGAGCCCCCGGGCCATCTTGTGGGGAGTGCCGCTGGCTGGCTGGGGGATGCTGTACTTCTCGGCACTGGCCGGCTGGCTGGCCTTCCGGGGCCTGCCGGCGGGGCGTCGACGGAGGGACCTGGCGACGGTAGCCTGGGTCGTTCTTGGCGCGGTGGTGTCCGGCTGCTGCCTCCACTGGATGGGCAAGATCGCCGGGGCCTTCTGTCCTTGGTGCTGCGCGACCCATGCCCTCAACTTCCTGCTGGCGGCAGTGGTCGTGGCCTGCTGGCTGGGACGCGATGCCCCCCGCCCCCGGCTCCGCTGGGGTCTGGCCGCCCCGGCGGGAGCCGCCCGGCCGAGCTGGCGCTGATCGGCCTGTTCAGCAGCGACATCCGCGCCGCCCACCGCCGGCTGGCCGGCGACGCACACGGGTCGATTGACCGGATCGCCTCCGCGTGGCGAGCCGCTCCGAGGCAGGATGTGGCCGTTCGGGAGGAGGACCTCACCTACGGCGATCCCGCCGCGCCGCACACACTGATCGTGTTCTCGGACTTTCGGTGTGGGTATTGCCGACAGGCACACGAGGTAATTGGGGAGTTGGTGGCTCGGATGCCGGGGCGACTCCGTGTGGTAGCCAAGCACTTCCCCTTCCATCCCTCCTGCAACGCCTCCGTCCTGGTGCCGCGCGACCAGTACGCCCGGTCCTGTCAAGCAGCCCAGGCCGCTGAGGCCGTTCGCAGCATGGGTGGCGCACAGCCCGCGAAGAGGTACGCGGAGCTGTTGTTCGAGGCGCCGGAGGATGAACCGCTCGATGACGAGCGCCTTGTCCTGGTGGCCGGCAGGGTCGGGGTGGGCAGGGCGGAGTGGCAGGCCGCCTACGCCTCCGGGCCGGTCCGGGACCGGATCATCGAAGACATCGCAGAAGGTCGCAGGCTGGGCGTAGAGGCAGTCCCGACGTTCTTCCTGGACGGCCGGCGGCTCGAGGACATCTTCATCGCCGGTGCGGATGCCGAGGTTGTGGACTGTGTCAAGACGTCCTCGTTGTGGCGGCGGCTTGGGGTCGGGCAGGCAGCCGGAGGTTCCGGAGCCGCTCAGAATGGAGACATCGGCTGCGCGTCGCCCATGCCCGCCCGGCCCTAGCGGTAAGCTGAGCGAGTATCCGCACGGCAGCCAGGATCGGAACAGCAATGGCAGCGGGCGCACGTCTGCTGGTACACACGCGGAGACCGAAGGTCTTTGGCCAAGTGGCGGCTACTGACTCCGGCAAGAGTGATGTCGATCGGGACGTGCGCGAGACGCTGTGTTTCCGGACCTCCCCGGCCAGTCCCCGACGCGAACTCGGTTTCACCGGGCCGGATAAACGCCGTCTTCGACCCCGCAGACAAGACAGATGCCAAGGGCGGCGGGCCACTTGAGGAGGCGGTAGGTGCGGCTGGCCCCCTTGCCGAAGCACGGGCGGTACCGGCCCAGCTGACGCGCATTCAGATGCGCCAGTTGGCCTGCTGGGGAACTCTCAGCCGTGCACCCACCCGGGACCGAGGTCGGCGGCCACCGTGGCAGAGCCCGGCTGTTCCAACAATACCGGTGTGCTTGCCCGGCAGATGTGCCCGGTGGACCTACCCCTCATTTCGCCAGCCGTCTCAGGATGCCCCACACCGTTCCCGGCCTCCACGGCCCGCCGGTCCGGGTCGGGCGCCCCTCGGCGTTGAGGATCTCCGCGATGTTGGCGACGCTCAGGCGGGGCCGGCCCTTGGGCTTGCGGCGCAGCTGGCGGATCCGCTCGACCGTCTGCGCTTCACCGGGGCGGGTGCCAAAGGGCTTGCGGCCCTCACACCGGCCGTTGCGGGCCCGGACCCGCTCCCGGGCCGCCCGGAGCTTCAGGACGATCACGCTCTTCTCGAACTGGCTGACCGCCCCGAGGACCTGCCGGATCAGCACGCGGGTAGGGTCATTGTCCCCGGCGGTCAGGTCGGTTCCGCTGTCGGCCGCGATCACCGTCGCCCCGGCTTCGCGGAACTGCCCCAGGATCACTTCGCCCACCAGCAGGTCCCGGGCGAGTCGGTCCGCCCTTCCGACCAGCACGACGTTGACGCCGTTGGATTCGAGGCGGTCCAGCAGCGCCGCCAGGCCGGCCCAGTCCGCCAGGTCCCTCGTGCCGGAGATACCCTCGTCGCGGTACTCCCCGACCAGGCGAACCCAGTGGGATTCGGCGTACTGGCGGATCGTTTCCCGCTGCCGGGCGAACCCGTCACCGCGGACTTGGCCCTTGCCGGAGACCCGCAGATAGGCCAGAGCCTCGGTTTGTGATTTCTTCTCCACGCCCTGTATTATAGCGGTCAATCCCGATACTTCAACAGCAATTCTGAAGAATTAACGTCAATCCCAGGCCCTTCCTGTCGGCCAAGTCTTGGGTGTGCCGGAGACCCCTTA
>DASRZG010000666.1:0-12248 GCA_035686585.1 Phycisphaerae bacterium | reverse complement strand
GCATCCCGCCGCCCGGTGAATGTGCTTCAGTGGAAGGCCGACTTCCCGGCCGGGCATCGCGTCAGTCCCAAGGACGTCGAGATGTTCGCCGTCCAGCGCGAGTTGGCGGAGGAGATGTCCAGGAAGGGCTACCTGACGGAGAGGGATATGGTGCTGCTTTCGGGCAAGAACGTCATGCTCTCGCGGGCCGTGGAGAGAGCGGGCTACGTGAATTTCACGGACGTGTTCGGCGGCTTCCCGGGCCTGGCACCCTGGGAGGCCGCCCCCGACGGCGCCCTGCGGACGCACGCCTCCCGCGACCAAGTTGAGGTGGACCACGTCGAATATCTCGCTCCCGGGCCGATCGGGTCCGTGGAGGAGTTCTACACCAAGCACCTGGCCGCCGGCAGCTATCGGCTCGCCGGCCGAATCGACAAGCCCGACGGCCGCGACGGCGTGTCGCTGGCGTTCTACAGGGACGACCGGCACCACTGTTTTGTTACGCTCCGCCCGGCCGATACAATACAGGATGCGGGCGGCGAAGGCGTCAAGATCATCCTGATGCTCCGCCATCCCGCGGGCGAGGCCGCCCGATAGGCAATCCGTGCAATCCCGGGACACAACCTATGGCTGAACAGGAAATCGTCTGGAACAAGCCCCTGCTGCTGGTCGCCGTCCTGCTGGGCGTCCTGGCCGCCGTGCTGTTCTTCGCCTATGACAGGACCATGCAGAACAAGATATCCGGCGACCTGGTGAACATGCTGCAGTGGAAGGCCGCCTTCCCGGCCGGGCATCGCGTCAGCCCCAAGGACGTCGAGACCGTCGCCCTCCAGCGCGAGCGGGCGGAGCAGATGTCCAAGAAGGGCTACCTGACGGAGAAGGACATGGTGCTGCTTTCGGGCAAGAACGTCGTCCTCTCGCGAAACGTGGACAGAACGGAGTACGTGATGTTCACGGACGTGATCGGCGGCTCGTCAGAGGGGAGAGGCCTGAACCCCCGCGAGGGGATGCGGGCGCTGCCGCTGCGAGTGGACCCCAACAACGCCCCCGGCGGGCTTCGGGTCCACGACCGCGTGGACATGCTCGGCCTGCTGGAGGTCCCCGGCAAGGGCAGCAGGTCGTACACGATCCTGAAGAACGTGCGGGTGCTGGGCGTGGGCTCCCGGACGGAAGAGGACGAGAACGTCGGGTCCGGCGCGTCCAACCGCGCCGCGATGCGATCGTACCGCAACGTGACCGTCGAGGTCACGCCCAAGACGGCCCAGCAGTTGGTGGCGGTGATGGACCGGATTCGCGGCGGGAAGGTCTGGATCGCCATCCGCCCCCTCGTGGACGAGCCGGGCGGTTCGGCGCCGGACACCCCGGCCCCGGGCGACGGCGAGCTGGAGCCGGAGGTCGCTGATCTGTTGAGCAAGGGCATGCTGGCGGGTTCGGATGAGTAACCCAGCGGGTGACGATTCGTGCAGATATGGATCCACAATCATCTGACGGACGAGCGGCACGTGGAAGAGGTGTCCGACGGTGAGATCACCATCGGCCGGGAAGAGACCAACACCATCCACCTGAAGAGCTCGTTCGTCTCGCGCCGGCACGCCCGCCTGTTCCGCGAGGGCCCGACGTTCTTCATCGAGAACCTGGGCCTGAACGGCACGATGGTCGCCAACCGGGAGGTGCCGTTCCACGGGCGGGCGAAGGTCGTCTACGGCGACGAGATCCGCCTGGGCGAGTTCTCGCTGTTCATGATGGAGCCCACCGCCCGGCGCGGGCGCCGCGGCGCCGACACGATCACCCGGCGCCAGCGCGTGGTCGAGCTGGAGGAGGCCATGCACGCGGAGCTGCTGGAGCGGCTGAACCTCCGCGTCGCCTCCAAGGTCGCCGACGCCGACTCCCAGTACGCCGGGCTGATCAAACGCCACCTGTCCGAGATCATCGACAAGCACTTCCCCGAGGTCGACGCGGAGATGATCGACCTGCTCGTGCGCGATTTCATCTGGCGGACCCTGATCACCGAGCTGAACATGCGCTGCTCGGGCCGGCTGATGTACTCCTACGGCTTCGAGGACACCGACGTCCTCAACCCCGACTTCGAACGCGCCCTCGGCGGAATCGTCCAGGACATCCTGGGCTCCTACCCGCTGCGCCTCCAGCCGCAGACGTCCAAGGAGGACGCCGCGATGGTCGAGGCCGACCTGGACCGGCAGCTCCAGAAGATGGCGCCGCGGCTGGGCGACGACCTCCGCCGCTACATCGCCGTGCGGATGCTGTCCAAGGAGATCGAGGACGTGGTCTTCGGCTACGGGCCCCTCCAGGACCTGCTGGAGATGCCGCACGTCAACGAGGTGATGGTCGTCGGGAAGGACCTGATCTACATCGAGAAGGACGGCGTGCTGGCGCAGACGGGCAGGAGCTTCTTCTCCGAGGAGATCCTCAACTCGGTCATCGAGCGGATCATCACCCCGGTCGGGCGTCGGATCGACCGCTCGACCCCGCTGGTGGACGCCCGCCTGCCGGACGGCTCCCGCGTCAACGCGGTGATCAACCCGCTGAGCCTGTCGGGCCCGACGCTGACCATTCGCAAGTTCGCCCGCGTGCCGTTCACCATCGACGACCTGGTCGAGCGGGACACGCTCACCGAGCTGACCGCCAACTTCCTGATGGCGTGCGTCAAGGGGCGCAAGAACGTGCTGATCTCCGGCGGCACCGGCAGCGGCAAGACCACCACCCTGAACGTCCTGGCCGCCTTCATCAGCCCGGAGGAGCGCATCGTCACCATCGAGGATTCCGCCGAGCTGCAACTGCCCCAGGAGCACGTCGTCCGCCTGGAGACCCGCCCGCCCAACATCGAGGGCAAGGGCGCCTACACCATCCGCGACCTCGTCCGCAACGCCCTCCGCATGAGGCCCGACCGGCTCATCGTCGGCGAGGTCCGCGGGCCCGAGGCACTGGACATGCTCCAGGCCATGAACACCGGGCACGACGGGTCCCTGACCACCATCCACGCCAACTCGCCCTCCGACACCATGCTGCGGCTGGAGACGATGGTGCTGACGGCGGTGGAGATGCCCGTCCGCGCCATCCGCGAGCAGATCGTCGCCGCCATCGACCTGGTCGTCCAGATCGCCCGCCTGCCCAACGGCGCCCGCCGCGTCACCCACATCTCCGAGGTGATGGGCATCGACCTGGACACCGGCGGGATCATCACCGAGGACATCTTCTCCCTCCGCCCGCCCACCTCCGGCGCCGCCGACGAGCGCGCCACCGAGGCACACCGCCTGGAGCTGCAGCACACCGGGTACATCCCCGAGTTCATCCAGGAGCTGGTCGAGAAGGGTTTCCTCGACCTGGAGGTGTTCCAGTGATCGCGGCCGCGGTGGCGATGAGCGAGGCGGGCGGCATGCTGCTGCTGCGGCTGGCGACGATGGCGGCCCTGGGCGGGGCGGTCGGCGTCTGGGCGGCCGTGCTGTGGCGGCCCGTGGGGCGGTTCATCGCACGCCAGGAGGCCTACTACGACAAGGTCCTGCGCCGGTCGCTGCTGATCGACGTGAACCCGCGGACGGTGACGCTGCTGGCGGTCGGGGCGGTGGTCCTGTGCGCGCTGGTCGGCTACTCCATCGTCGGCCACGTCCTGGTGGCGATCCTGGGCGGGGCGGTGGGCCTGTTCCTGCCCTCGGTGACCCTGAAGCTCCTTCGGACCCTGCGCCTCAGCAAGCTGGAGGACCAGCTCGTCAACGGCGTCCAGACCCTCAGCTCCGGCGTGCGGGCGGGGCTGAACCTCATCCAGGCGATGGACCTGCTGGCCAAGAACGGCGTCAAGCCCATCAGCGAGGAGTTCGCCCACCTGCTCCGCGAGTACGAGTACGGCGTGACCCTCGAACGCGCCATGCTCAATGCCGCCGACCGGATCGGCTCCAGCAACTACCGCCTGCTGTTCTCCGCCCTCCAGACCCACCGCGAGCGCGGCGGCAATCTCGGCGAGACCCTCGACCGCATCTCCGACGCCATCCGCGAGATCCACCGGCTGGAGAAGCGCATCGAGACCCTCACCGCCCCCGGGCGGGCCGCGGCGCGATGGATGAGCGCGATGCCCGCGGTCATCCTCGTGATCCTGTGGTTCATCTACCCCGAGGGCGTCAACATGCTCTTCACCGACGACCTGGGGCGCGCCTTCCTGCTGTTCATCGTGCTGCTGAACGTGATCGGATTCCTGTGGATACGGAAGATCGTGAACATTGATATCTGACCCGGCCATCCCGATCCTGGCGCTGATGGTGACGTCTCACGACGTCCTGCGGTTGGCCGTGGCGGCGAGCCTGTTCGGCGCGGTCGCCACGGGCGTGATCGCCCTGTTCGGGCAGAAGGGCAAGACCGAGTTGACCCCGGAGCGACGGGTCGCCCTGGCGACGGGGGTCGAGGACCGGCACACGGTCTTCGAGATGCCGTCGCTCCAGCCGATCATGTGGCTGCTGCTGGTGACGGCGCGCCGGATCGGCCTGCGGGGATTGAAAAAGCGCCTCGGGGCGACCCTGGTGGCGGCCGGAAGCCCGAACTTCTACACCCCCGACGAGTACCTGGCCGTGGCGCTGCTGTGGGGGGTGGCGCTCCATGTGGCGGTGTTCTTCGGGTACGTGCTGATCTACCGCAAGGCCGGGTACCTGTACCCGGTGATCGCCTTCGCCGTGGGGGTGGCGGCGGCGATTTATCACCTGGTCGGCAAGGCGGCCAAGCGCATCCGGGAGATCTCCCGGCGGATTCCGTACACGCTGGACCTGATCGCCCTGGCGATGGGCGCCGGGGCCACCTTCACCGAGGCCGTCCAGACCGTCGTCCGCGAGGACCGGGAGCACCCCTTTAACGTCGAGCTGAACACCGTGCTGGCCGAGATGGAGCTGGGCACGACCCGCCAGCAGGCCCTGCGGAACCTCTCCGACCGCGTGCCGCTGGAGAACCTCCGCTCCATCATCGCCGCGGTCATCCAGGCCGAGGCGCTCGGCACCCCGCTGGCGGACGTGCTGAAGCAGCAGGCGGACCTGCTCCGGCTCCAGCGGTCGGTCCGCGCCGAGAAGCTCGCCGCCGCCGCCAGCGTCCGCATCCTGCTGCCGGGGCTGCTGATCATGATCTCGGTTGTGCTGGCGGTCTTCGGGCCGTTTATCATCCAGGCGATCCGGGGCGAGCTATGGTGACCCGCCCGCCGAGGAGCCCGCATGAGTGATCCGAACCCGCAACTGGTCTTCGTCACGGGCCCGCAGAAGGGTCAGCGCGTCGTCCTGGGGCGGCCCATCTGCGTATTCGGCCGCGGGTCGGAGGCCGACGTGATGCTCAGCGAGGAGTTCGTCTCCCGCCTGCAGTTCCGCTACGAGCTGCTCCGCGCCGGGGCGACCATCGAAAACCTCTCCCGCAAAGGCACCTGGATCAACGGCAGCAAGTACAAGACCGGCAAGAAGGTGCTGCTCGACACCGGCGACGTCATCGGCGTGGGGGCCCAGACCCAGATCCTGTTCGTCCCCGCCGGTCAGGACCCTCGCGCCGCGGTCGACGCCTGGAAGACGGCCGCGGCGGGGGGAAAGGATGCCTTTGGGCGGCACGCCCAGGCCCCAGGGGCGGCGTCGCTGACGCCGCCCGTTCTGGAGCCGGCTTCGCAGGCCGGGCCCGCGGCCATGGAACGGCAGCGCCGCCCCTCGGAGATGTCCGCCGACGAGCGGGCCGAAGCGGAGCGGAAGGCCAAGCGCCGCAAGCTGCTGGTCATGCTGGCGGGATACTGGGGGCTCCTCATGCTGCTGATCGTGGTGGGGTGGCTGTTCATCGACACCAAGGTCAGCGGCGGCGTGACCGAAGTGACCATCCTGCCGGACGACCAGATCGCCGAGCACCTGTTGACGATCCCGTCGCGCACGCCCGATCTCGACCGCAGCGCCGATCTGCTGGCCAAGGGGAAGCTCCTCTACGAACGCCACCGCACCAGCCGGGCGCACCTGTCCGAGATCGTCGCCGCCTACAAGGACGCGATCGCCTTCAGCGGGGAGGACCGCATCGACGACGACACGCACAACGACATCTACCAGAAGTGCCTGGCGGCGCTGACGGCCGCCGTCCAGCAGGACTACCGCCGCGCGTGCCTGCTGGAGAAGAACCGCGAGTGGGACGAAGCCGACCGCGCCTTCATGAACCTGCTGCGGACCATCAACGACAATGACAACCCCATCTCCGTCAACGTGAAGAAGCACGTGGCCCGGGTCCGCGACTGCAGGAACAAGGAGAATCCCAAGCAGGACCGCCTGTTCGGGTAGGCCATCCCCGGTCGCGTCAACGGTTCCTGGGATGGAGCGTCGCGGCATCGCCGGGTGCGCCGTCCAGGCGGATCACTTCATAGTCCAGCCGGTCACGGCGAAACGTCAGGCGGGTCACGTGGTGTCCCGTGCCGGTGTATCCGGGCGCGGCCAGATACCAGCGGCTCGCATCCGGCGTCCGCTGGACTGCGCCGAGTCCTCCCTCGCCGATATAGACGACGCCGTCCGGGGCAAGCGCACCGTTGCGGATGGGCACGGTCCGCTTGATGCAGTGGCCGTCGGCCTCGCAGGCCAGGTCGATGCCGCCCTCCTCGAACAGCCGGACGAACGGGTCCAGCAAGCGGGTGGTCCGCTTGACGGCGGCCCAGGCGGGCTGGTGGTATTGAGCGACGCGCCAGCGGGTGCGGCGCCGGGCCATCGACGCCAGTTCGGCCCGAAGGAACTCGACCTGCGGCCCGTCACGGACGATCTCGGTGTTCAGCGTGACCAGCTCGACGTTGGGGCCCAGGGCCGTGGTGAAGTGATTCCTGCCCTCTCCCCCCGGCGCATTGAAGACCTGGTCGTAGAGCTCTCCATAGCCTTCGTGGTTCCCGCGGGCGGGTATGATGGGCAGCAGCCGGCCCGTCTTGCGTGCGATCCGGTCCCAGTCGCCCAGCCAGGTTGACCACTGATCCGGGTCGGTGCCGTCGTCCACGTAGTCGCCGCCGTGGGCCAGGGCAAGGATGTTCGGGTCGGCGGCCACCAGCTTCGCGATCATTTCGATGACGTCTCGCCGGGGCTTGAGGGGCGCACTGGGGTCGTCGTCGGACCGGGAATCGGCCCCGTACAGCAGCGTAACCGGCTCGTCCGTCGCCGGTGCCGTGCGGAAGCACAGTTCGCCGGACGCCTCGCCGTCACTGGCCATGACCAGGTAGTACGTCGTGCCCGGCGTCAGCCCGGTCAGCTCGGCATGGTGATAGTGCAGAAACGGTCGCCCTTCATCGTCCTTCGCGCCGGCGTAAGGGCCGTTCCGCCCGCAGGCGGCCATGGCCGCGTACTCCTTGATCCTGCCCTTGTGCGGCTGCGTGTCGTAGTAGAGCCGATGACTGGCGCCCGGCTCGGCGGTGTCCCAACTGATCGTGGCGGTCGTGGCCGGCTGCTTCGTCCAGATCACGCGCCAGTGGACCGGGCGGGTCCCGGACGGACGGGCCGGCTCCCGCCCGCCGCGAAGGCGCAGCGCCAGCGCTGCCGCCAAGGCCGTGACGACCACCGCCATCAGGATCAGACCCAGTCGGCGGCGAAGGGGGGATACGCCCGTTGGATCTTCGGGCCCATCCGATTCCAGCTTTCTCGTTCTCATGGGTGGATGCGCACGCAGTGCCTTCTCGGCCGCGGCCGGATCAAGATTCTACCCGTAACGTTCGACCGTGGACAAACTCCTCTTCAACCGCGAGAATACCGCCTTCATCGCAGGCCGCCGGTCCGTCGCAGAAAGGGACAGCAACGTGGGCAAGGCATTCAGCCGCCGGAACCTTCCGTTCGTCTGGGGCGCCCAGTACTATCGCGCCCCGACGCCGGGCCCGGAGCACTGGGACC
The DNA here is from genome assembly GCA_035686585.1 of Phycisphaerae bacterium. Lineage (GTDB taxonomy): Bacteria > Planctomycetota > Phycisphaerae > SM23-33 > SM23-33 > DASRZG01. The sequence goes on along the minus strand of DASRZG010000666.1, from coordinate 4,410 downwards.
GCGACTTCCAACTGGCCGCCGAGGCGGGCATGACCGACCTGAAGTTCTGGGTCCAATGGCGCGCCAGCGCCCGGGCGGGGCAGGAGTACCACTTCGACGACGTCGACGCCCTGATGGACCGGGCGGATGCGGCGGGCTTTCGGGCCACGATCAACATCGTCTATGACGTGATCCCCCAGTGGGTCCTGGCCAAGCATCCCGAATGCCTGATGGTTACCCAGGCGGGCCAGGTCGTCCGCCCCGTCGCCAGCGCCAGCCGGCAGATCGGCGGCTATCCGGGCCCGTGCCTCAACCACCCCGGCGCCCGCGAGGCGCGGATGGACTTCACCCGGGCGGTCCTGCTCCACTACCGCAGCCACCCCGCCCTGTTCATGTGGGACGTCTGGAACGAGCCGGAGCAGTGCGCCCCGTATCGCCAGCCCGACGTCCGGACGCTCACCTGCTACTGCCCCGTCTGCCAGGAGCTCTTCAAGCGGTGGCTGGCGGACAAGTACGGCGACATCGCCCGGCTCAACGCGGTGTGGGGCAGGATGTACGACTCGTGGGGCGACGTGGAGACGCCGCTGGCGGTGGACGGGCTGATGAACATGGTGGACTGGCGGCTGTTCATGCTCGACACCATCACCAACGAGTCCGCCTGGCGGATCGAGATGGCGCGGGAGCTCGACCCCAACCACGCCGTCTACACGCACGTGGTGCCCACCGTCGCCCAGGAGGGCTGGGGTTTCAACCAGATCACCTGCACGGACGACTTCGCCCTCGGGGCCCAGGGCGACATCTTCGCCGGCACGGTCAACCGTTTCCCCGTGATGGGGGTGAAGGTGACCTCCGCGGCCGGGGGAAAGGTCTGCTACAACGTCGAAAGCCACCTCAACGGCGGCGGCACCGCCTGGCACCCGCGCCTGCTGAACCTGCACCGGCTGGCCAAGGAGTTCCTCATCCAGATCGGCCAGGGAATCCGGGGCTTCATGTACTGGCAGTTCCACGCCGAGTCGCTCGGCAAGGAATCGCCCGCATGGGGCCTGGTGGACCCCGGCGGCCGGCCGAAACTGGCGCACGCGTCCACCAAGGCCTTTCACGAGGCGATCTCGCCGCACTTCGAGGACCTGATGCGCGTGCCTCCTCCGGAGCCGGAGGTGGGAATCTACCTGGCGGCGGGGAACGAGATCTTCCAGTGGTGCATCGGGCTGATGGACGACGCGGGCAAGAGCATCGCGGGCTACACCGAGATGCTGTTCTGGAGTTCGATCCCGTGCTGTTACGTGCCGACGTCGCGGGTGAACGACGAGGGACTGGCCGGGCTGAAGGTGCTGATCCTGCCCCAGGCGTACCTGCTTTCGCGGGCCGAGGCCGATGCCATCGGCCGATGGATCCGCGCGGGCGGGCTGCTGATCGCCGAGGCCCACACGGCCGGCTACGACGCGACGACGGGCCGGCACAGCGGCGTCATCCCCGGCTGCGGCCTGGCGGAGGTGCTGGGGCTGTGCGAGGTCGAGCCCGCCGACGCGCCCGCCCAGGCGACCGACGCCCCGACGGGGCAGGCCCCCCCGGCCAAGAACATCCAGCAGGACGTGCTGGTGGCGATGGGTGGGACGTTCAGCCCGCACCTGGTGGGCATGCGCCTGGCGGGGAAGGAGGGGATCACCTTCGGGCACAAGCGCTGCACCGGCCTGGAGGGCGGTGACGGGCACGTGGTGGGGCGGTTCCTCAACGGCACACCGGCCATCGTCGCCAGGGGCGTCGGCGGCGGCGCGGTCGTGTACGCGGGGACGAACTTCGGCCCGATCCTCGCCGACCGGGCCCGGGCGGTGGGGGAGATGCTGGTCGGCAGGATCCTCCAGGCCGTCGGCGCCGTCGCGGGCCTGACGGTCAGCGGCCATGGCAGGGCGCATCTGGACATGCTGGCGCCCGAGGACGGCGCATCGCCGATGTTCATCCTGGTCGCCGAGGGCGGGCCGTTGGAGGTCTCCTGGGACGCGCCCACACCCCTGAAAGGCCGGCTGAGCGGCATGGAGCCGGCCCCGCGGGCAGGACGGGTGACGTGCCGGCTTGAAGGCGACTTCGCCGACCTGTTGGTGCCGGTGGGATAGCGGGACAGTTTGTCATGGGCCTTCGGCGCATCCACAGAGGATGAAAACACCCGCTACCGTCGGGTGCCCCGGACAAGGCGTCGTTCGCCTTGTCCGGCGCCGCTGGGCCACGGGTGCAAGCCGGACAAGCCAAAAGGCGGCTTGTCCGGGGCACCCCCGTTTTCGAGGCAGCCTCTACAGGAACAGGAGACAACTATGGCCTTGCAAGTGACCGGCGGCGGCCTGACGATCGCGGTGGACCCCAGGACGCTCGCGTTGGAGATGACCTGCCGGGGCGAGAGGTTCCAGGCCGGGCCCGAGGGGCCCCGGTTCACGATCGCGGGCACGCCCGTGGAGACGGCGGAGGCGACCGCCGACGGCGGCGGCATCGTGGTCGAGCTGCGGGGCGACGGCGTGACGGGGCGGTGGCGGCTGACGCCTGTCGAGCACGGCGTGCGGTGGGTGGTCGAGGCCGACACCCCCAGCGACGTGGGCGTGGACGTGGAAATCCCGATCCCGCTGTCGGGCGCCCTGGAGCTGCCGACCGCCCAGAACTGGGGCGTGCGGATCGACCGATCCTGCCCAGCCGGGCCCGACAAGGGCATGAACCCGGCCGGCGGGGCGCTCCAGTTGGCGGCGGCCGACCTGGGTTCGTGCGCGTTGGCGTTCGTCGGCCTGTCGGACCACACGCGCTTCCTGCCCGGCACGTACGCCAACGTGTGGCGGGCGGGGGGATACCGCGGCGAGCATTGCCTGTGGCTGCGCCTGAACATGGTGGGGGGCGTCGCCTTCGAGGTTTCCGCCCAGGCGGACCTGGCCGGGGTGATCGACCGCTACGGCCGCCTGCTTCGGGAGAGGCTGGGGATCCTGACCCTGGCGGACGATCCGTCCGTGCCGTCCTGGCTGGGCGAGATCCGGAACATCCTGGTGATGTCCATGTGGCGGAGCGACGGGGTGATCCTCCACAACTTCGCCGACGCCCTGCGGGTCAGCGAGCAGCTCCGCGAGATCGGCGCCGCCGGCGTGATGCTCCGCCTGGTGGGCTACCAGGGCCGGTTCGATTCGCACTACCCGTTCTTCGATCCCGCCGACGCCCTCGGCGGGGGCGAAGGCTTCCGCGCCGTGTCCGACTCGCTCCACGCCGCGGGCAATCGCTTCTCGCTGCACTTCAACATCTGGGGCATGGACCCGTACATGGAGCAGTTCGAGCAGATCGAGCACTTGGCCGTGCCCTACGACCGCGTCTACGAGCGGATCCCCACCGGGCAGATCGGGCCGTACGACGGCTGGCCCGGGCCGTACCCCGCCGTCCCCGTCGGGTTCGACACGGGGTTCCTGCCGATCGAGCCCGTCGAGCGGACCGCCACGCACCTCGCCTTCCGCACGTGCGACGTCCCTGAGCCGATGGAGGCGTACCTGACCGTCGCGGGCGTCAAGGACTTCCCGGCCGGGCGGCTCCGGGCGGTGGTGGGGGCCCGGCAGGTCAAGAGCCCCCCGGACCACTTCCGCCGCGCGGATCGGTGGATGTTCCGCTTCCGATTCCGCTTCGCGCCGGGGCCCAACGACGTGCGGATCGAGTTCCTCGGCGGCGAGCCGGACCTGGCCGGGGCGACCTGGCGGATCCACGGCTCCGTCCGCGGCGGCAAGCTGTGGAGCTGGCCGATCGTCCGCGCGGACATCCACCACCCCGCCTGGGCCCGCGTCACCTGCGACAACCTCGGCCGGGTCAGCCGGGACTACGGCGTGGACGTGACCTACATCGACGCGGTCAACATCTGGCGGGCGAGCGACCGCGGCCTCTTCGACGCCCTGAAGGCGGCGCTGCCGGGGAAGGTGTTCGGCTGCGAGTATTCCTCCGAGCTGGGCTACAACATGTTCCGCATGACCAACGTGCCGATGGGGGGGATGTTCCCCAACCCCGAGGCGATGAAGGTGTCCGACTTCGCCCGGCGGGTGCACGAGCGGTTCACCCGGCTGCACTTCCTCGTCCACCGCTTCGACTCGCCGGAGGAGCCCCATCCGCCGCGGGCGTTCGAGGTGCTCAGCGCGGAGGTGTGCTCGCAGGCGCCCATCGCCCGCTCCGAAGGCCCCAGCCGGGGCGTGATCCCCGCGTACCACCTCGACTGCCGCGACGGCAGGGGCCTGGACGAGCGCACATGCCAGGCCATACTGGCGGCGCGAGGCGGGTAGGTCGCGGGGGGCGCGGGACCGCTATCCCCCCAGACGGGCCTGGGCGAGCTGGCGGAGCGACCGCCACCACTGCCGCGCCAGCGGGCGGGAGGGCAGCCGGAAGCGGACGAGGACTTCCTGCCCGGCCAGCAGGGGCCGGTGCGGCTGGCCC
>DASRZG010000665.1:0-11546 GCA_035686585.1 Phycisphaerae bacterium | reverse complement strand
GGCTGCAAGCAGCCTGTGGCACCCAAACAAGTGCCGTGCCTGTCAAGCCCTGCCCGTCAGGGCGCAGGAGAAAGGCGCATCATGGTCCGCATGCCCGCAGAGGGCCGACAGGTTCGGGCGGGGGCGGTTTCGCGCAACCTGCTGCTTGCCGTGGCGGCAGCGGCCATCGTCGGCGCGGGGGCGTACGGCTTCTTCTTCCGCGACCCGGGGGCGGTCCGCCGGGAGGAGGGAATGCACTTCGAGTGCGCCCGGTGCGGGCATCCGTTCGTCAAGCCGCCGAAGGAGCTGACCCTGGCGGAGTTGAACACCCGCCCGGCGGCCCTGCGGGTGGCCTGCCCGCAGTGCGGTGAGGCCGCCGCGGCCATCCCCACAGTCGCCTGCCCCCAGTGCGGCAAGCGGTTCATCCCCGCCTCGTACCGCCGGGCGGCGGCGGAGGGCGCGGGCCGGCCCAAGGACGTGTGCCCTCATTGTCAGACCGACCGGGACCAGTGGTATCGGGACTACTACCGGCGCAATCGATAACCCGGCCGGCGAGGGGCTCCGCTCTATGGCGTGACCTCGTCCGTGTCCAGGGGGTTGAACAGCGTGATGGGCATATCGTCGGGGTGCAGCCGCCTGGGCTCGGCGTGGCCGTCGAAGAACAGCAGCGTGGTTTCGCCGTCGTGGCGCATGTCGTCGAAGCGGATGGCGCGGGGGCTCTCGTTGGGCACGCCCTGGTAGAAGGGCATGTTGCCCGGGTACAGCACGTCGTAGATGCCGAAGGTGAACGGGTCGAGCATCTCGATGTTGGCTTCCATGAGGTAGAAGACCTTCTCCGGCTTGCCCGGCAGGTCGTCCACGCGGGAGGCGGCCCCGCTGGTGTATTGGCCCGTCGCCTGGTAGTAGTCGAAGTCCATGCCGTTGACGACGTACGTCAGCACGAAGTCCTCATCCCGCACGCACGGGCACATGAGAACGGGCAGATTCTTGAACAGCCGGTACATGTACGTGTCGTTGTCGTCGCGCTGAAAAGAGATCATCGGCCCGCCGAGGTACGGGCAAAGCTTGCCGGCGAAGAGGTAGTGGCCGAACGACGCGGGGTCATTCCGGTTCCCGCAGCCGTACCAGTAGTCCCGGGGAACGAACCCGTTCCAGTCCGCCCGGTACAGGTGGCTGGCCCGGCCCAGGGCGTGCAGGTTCGTCTGGCACTTGACCTTCCGGGCCAGGATCCGGACCCGGTCCAGGCTGGGCATGAGGATGGTGATCAGCAGGGCCAGGATGCCGACCACCACCAGCAGCTCGACCAAGGTGAATGCCGGGAACCCAACCCCCCTGCGCCAGCCGCGGACCGCAGGTGACCTGGCCATCCCAGATCCTTTCCGGGCATCAGAGGCCCTGACGTGCTCGAACGGCTTTCCCTCCATTATCCGCGCCTTGGCGAGCAGGGCAAGGGGCGATTGCGGTTGGGAGACCCTGTTTCGCACTGGGGCGCTGTCTCCCTATTTCGCCCCCGGCCCTTGTGGCCGGGGGCTGCGCCACCCAACCCCGTGGCAGGGTACTCCCCACCACCACACCGGCACGGGAGCAGAGAACGTTGGTGAGGGGACATAGCCCCCGGCCACGAGGGCCGGGGGCGAAATAACGCGACCGCACCCAGGCCTACGCGGTCTCGTATTGCCCCCATTCCAGCGCCGCCCGGTACATCGCGGCGAGGTTCTCCTGCGGGACGCGGGGTGGGAGGTTGTTGGCGTCGCGGAGGATGAACCGCCCGCCGCGCATCACGCCGGAGGTGAGGATTCCGCGGGTCCGCTCGTAGACCTCCTCGGTCGATCCGTGCAGCAGGACGTGCACCTCGGGCCCGCCGGAGATCTCGACGCCGTCGCCGAGGTCGGACCGCAGCCGGCCGTGATCGACGGGGAAGCCCGTGTCGAAGCTCCGGACGTTCAGCTCGTCGCGGATGGTGGGGAAGTGCCGCGTCGCGTCGCCGCAGAGGTGGATCGAGTGGGGGCCCTCGACGGACCACAGGGCGTACCACTGCCGGTGCAGCGGCAGGACCAGGTCGCGGTACATCTCCGTCGAGATGAGCTGGATCGAGTCGTCCGCCGCCCCGCCCCGGTCGCCGGCGAAGGCGTCCGCCCCGTCCAGCGCCGCCAGGGCCCGGTTGCGGAGGATCACGCCTCGCTGGATGAACTCCATCAGCCTCCGGACGTAGCCGGGGTCTTCGTAGATGTCCGTCAGCAGCTCGGCCCCGCGGAGGTTGACGGCGATGGTGAACGGCCCGTCGAAGCCCATCCGGGCGGGCCGGACGGTGAAGCGGATGCTCCGGCCGGCCATCTTCGCCACGGCGGCGGTGAGCCTCTTGTGGCGGTCCAGGAAGGATCGGAGGAACGGGTTGTCCAGGGGCCGGTCGATGTCAATGTCGAAGATCCGCTCCTTGCCGGCCCCGGCCAGGACGGGCGAGACGTCGGCGACCTGCCCGTCGCGAAACTCGATGGGGGCCCCGAAGTAGGCGGAATCGTAGAAGTTCTGATTGTCGGCGTAGAACTCCCACTGCTCGGGCATCCCCAGCGGATGGTCGCAGTACAGGTGGAGGTACTCGGTCTTGAACTCCATGAACCGCAGTTGGACGTCGATGGTGGCGGCGGGGTCGTTGAAGTACTCCTGAAAGCTGATCCCGCCGGGGTTCCACCGCTCATCCAGCAGCACCACGCGGGGGTTGACGCCATACGTCACCGGCACCCGCGCCGGCCTGCCGTCGCGATACGCCTGCCAGACGGCCTCTTTCTCGGAGTTGGTCGGGGTGGTCATGCGTTTCTCAGACTTCTCGGCTCTTCCTCAAGGAATCCTGCTTCCTCATCCGCTCGAACAGCGGGCCGAGGCGGTCGAAGACGGCCTTGCGGTTGCCGAGGTAGTCGATCACCGAATCGGACTGCTGCGGCCAGCAGTCGGCGACGTTCCACAGCAGGAAGCCCCCGAATTCCGGGTCCTCGCAGTACCGTTCGATCCAGGCGCAGACGGCCTCGGCCTGCAGCTCCTGCGAGGCCTCGACCGCCTCTTCGATGGTTTCGGGCTCGGGCTTTCCGCACGCCGCCAGGGCGGCGAGGATCCGCTCGGCCCCGCGGAAGCGGGGGATGTGGATCGTGTCGGCGGCGTGATGCCGCCACATCCGATTCGTGACGGGCCATTCCGTCCCCGGCGGGAAGTACTTGCCGATCACCTCCATCGACGGCAGCGACAGGTGCCCGAACTCCGACATGAACCGGCAGCGGATGTCCCAGCTCCGCGCGTCGCGGTAGCTCCGCCCGTGATCGTACCAGTGCATGTCGCCCTCGGTCTGACACTGCGGGTCCGGGTCGGCCGGGGAGTAGGGCGACGACGGCAGGTACGGCCTGGACGGGTCGCACTCCGCGCACACCCCGGCCAGCACCTGGCGGGTGAGGCGGTTGGCGCTCATCAGCCTGGGATAGAAGGCGTCGTTCTCGTTGTCGCCCGCCCACAGGGCGATGCACGGGTGGCCCCGCAGGTCGCGGACGATCTGCCGGCCCTCTTCCTCGAAGATCGCGGCGTACCGGTCCGTCTGGGGGTACCACCCGCAGGCCATCATGAAGTCCTGCCAGATCAGGATCCCCAGCCGGTCGCACTCGCGGTAGAAGTGGGGCGATTCGTAGATCCCCCCGCCCCAGATCCGCAGCATGTTGCAGCCGATCCCGGCCAGGGCCTCCAGCGCGGCGGTGACCTTCGCGTCGGTGACGCGCGGGAAGATGGCGTCCAGCGGCGTCCAGTTCAGCCCGGTGATCAGCATGTCCCGCCCGTTGCAGCGGAAGCGAAACGACGTCGCCCCGCTGGGCTGGGGCTGCTCGATCAGCTCGATCGACCGGATGCCGATGCGGGATTCGTGACGGTCCACCTCCCTTCCGTCCGTCGACAGCGCCACCTCCACGTCGCACAGCGCCGGCGTGCCATACCCGATCGGGTTCCACCGCGGCGGGTCCTTCAGGAGGAGGTCAAGACCGACAACGTTCGCGCCCGGCGCCACGTCCGCATCGGCTTGCCATTTTGCGTCGTTGACGCGTCCCGCCACCCCCACCTTCCCCGCCCCCTCGCCCACCCATTCCACCTCCACCTCGACCCGCGCCTTCACGTCGCCCGCCGCGCCGGGGGCGTCATGGGTCACGTGCACGTTGGTGATGCGGGCGCTGTCGACCAGGACCAGCTCCACCGGCCGCCAGATGCCCACCGTCACCAGCCGGGGGGCGATGTCCCAGCCGAAGCTCATCGCCGGCTTGCGTGCGAACAGCCGCTGCGGGCTCCAGGCGATCGGCTCGTGGGAGGGGTCCACCTCGATCGTGTGCATCGTCGCGGCGAAGCGGATGACCAGGTCGTTGGGCTGCCCGTCGCGAAGCAGGGCGGTGACGTCGAACTCCTGCCGCAGGTACATGTTGTCCGTCTTGCCGACCAGTTGCCCGTTGAGCCAGACGTACGCGTATGTGTCCAGTCCGTGGAAGACCAGCAACGCCTTCCTGGCGTCCAGGTCGGCGGGGGTGTCGAACCGGCGGGAATACCACCAGTCCTTCATCTCCACCCACAGGCAGTGATCGGTGTTGTCGCCGACGAACGGGTCGGGGAGGATGCCCTCGCGCATCAGGTCCTGGTGGACCGATCCGGGCACGGTGGCGTCGATCGGGGCGGGGGCGCGCTCATACGCCGGCTTGGGCCGGCCCCCCTGGAACTCCGCCCACGTGACCTTCCACCCGTCGTTCAGATCGATTCGCCGCGTCATCGGCCTCTCCCTGCCGGCCCGGCCGGCTGGAAAACCATGGAAGGCAAGGCCGCTTCTGTACCGGAAGGCCCGGGTCAATTCCAGCCCAATCCGCGGCCCGGCGCCTCCGCGCATAGAAAATCGGCTGGGCACGCTTCCGCCGCGCCCAGCCGATCAGGTTAGTGTCCGGTTGTCTTGGGGCTTCTACCGCCGGCGCCGCATCAGCAGGGCCAGCCCGCCCATGCACAGCACGCCCAGCGAAGCCGGCTCGGGAACCCAGGCGATGTTGCTGATCACGATGTCCTTGTTATCGTCGCCGCCCGCGTAGGCCACGTCGCAGGACCAGGCGTACCCGTCGTACGTGCCGGTCGCCTGGAACACGCCGCCGCCCTGGTCGGTGTCGTTGATGAACGGCTGGTTGCCCCACGCCCAGCCCGTGCGGTCGACGATGAGGTAGCTGCCGTCCGTCCAGCCCGGGGCGAACTGGAGCTGGAGCGTCACGGCGCTGCCGTGGCTATCCTCGATTGACCATAACCCCGCGACGATCTTGTCGGCTGTGCCGTCGCCGACCCACACGTTCAAGGTGTTGGCCACGCCCGTGCCGTCCTGGTTGGTGTCATCGTTCTTGAACCCGCTGGCAATCTTGAGCAGGCCCGTGCCGTCGCCGTTTTCCTTGGGGCCGGCGCCGAAGGTCACGCCGCGGAACTCGGCGTCTTTGTTCCCGCCGACGCCCCAGGGGCCGGTCGAGCCGTTGTTCCCGAACACCCACCAGGCCTGGTTGGCGTTGCTGCCGTTGGTGCCGTAGATGTCGTTGGTGGTGTTCCAGCCGGAGCCGTTGTGGTACATCCAGTAGACACCGCCCGGGGCCAGCACGACGTCGTTACCGTTGATGGTGTTCTGCGCCTGCGGCATGAGCAGGGCGGCGCCGGTGCCGACGTTGACCGTGCTCACGAAGTTGTTGGCGGCGTTGCTGAACTGGATCCGCCCGCCGTTGATGTTGACCGGTGCGGTCCCGCTGACCACGCCCAGGATGTTCAGGGCGTCGGGCGTGGTGGCGGAGGCGTTGCCCAGGAACGTCACGCCCGCGCCCGAGATGGTCAGCGTCGCGGTGTTCTTGGTGCTGTTGTTGTACTGCGTCGTGGCCATCAGCGACCCGCCGTCGACGGCCAGGCTCGGCACAAGGCCGTTCCGCTGGATCTTCAGGATGCCCGTGCCGGTGATGTTGACCACGCTGACCAAGGGCATGTCCACGTTGGCCCAGGCCGTGCCCTGCGTCACGTACACCGTGTCGGCCGCGTCGATCACCGTCCCAGTCAGGTCCGTGCCGCTTCCATCGGCCGCGGTGTTCCACCCGTTGTTGTACTTGCCGCTACTGACCCACGAGCTGCTGCCGTCGCCCGTGTAATAGGCGATGACCGCGGCATGGGCCGCGCTGGCCATCGCGAAGACGACTAGAATTGCTGTGATCCTCGCTCGCATCGTCGGTCCTCCTCTGTACCCCATATGGGGTGAACTCCACCGTCGGCCCTTGCCCGCCTCCTCGGCAGGGCATCTGGCTCAACCACTATAATACCGCTCATCCCTGTTTTTGCCAACCCGGATTCCGCCCCAAATACGGGAGTTTTTCCGGGCGATCCCTGGAGGCAGTTCTTCCGCACGCCGGCACCTTCCGTCGTCGCGGAAGCACCACCCCGCCGGCCGCCAGCAGGACCCCCCCCGGCCGGGGCGGGCACGGAGAACCGCTCATCCCAGTCGAATTCGATCGTAAAGTCCGCTAAATGCTCCGCCTTAACGAGGTTGCCCGCGTCGTCGTAGCAGTCGGTCAGCCAGGTGTAGGCCGGGTCCCCGCCCTCGTTGCCCGCCCACTCGTTCAGCACGGTCGAGTAGCTGCGGACGTGGATGCTCTCGGTGGCCGGGTCAAATCCCAGCACCCGAAGCCACCCCGCCCCGTTGCGGTACGCGCTGCTGCCGTCACCGTCCGTGGCCAGGCGCTTGGCCGTGTAGCAGACCATCTGGATGTAAACGTCGTCACCAAACACGTTTTTCTCCACGCCCGAGTAGTCGAGGCCCGTGTGCCCCGACAGCACCAGAAAGACCTCCCGGTGCTGACTGATAAACTTGTCCCAGATCTCCTGCCCGGTGTTTCCCCCGGCCGTGTAGGTCCGGTCCAGGTACCGCCGCCACATGCGGTCGATGTCCAGCTTCGTCCCGTCCCCGCCGACGAAGCCGTGGGTGGAGACGATCGTCGGCGTGCCGGGATGGGCGGCCATCACTGTCTCCGCCCACGCCAGGGCCGCATCCGGCGCCCCCAGCTCCAGGTTCAGGTGCAGGAACGTCCGCCCGCCTCCCTGGAACATCTGGTAGCTGTTGAGCCCCACGCCGGTCTGGGCGCCCCACCGCGGGTTCTGATAGACGAACCCCGCGTCGGAGCCCACAAACCAGCTCTCGCCCTGGTAGCGGCCGGGGCCGAAGGTGCTCAGCCACCTGCTCGCCCCAACGCAGATGTTGGCGTCGATGCCCAACGGGGTCCCCAGCCACTGCTTCTGGTCGAAATCGTGGTTGCCGATGCAGACGCTGTAAGGGATCAGGGCGGGGTTGTTGCCGGCGTGCAGGCGGTTCATGGCCGCCAGGGCCTTGTTCCACTCGTCCGTGTTGGCGGCGTTGAAGTTCTGGACGGTGTCGCCCATGCTGGTGACGAAGGCGATGTTCAGGGCGTCCCGGTTGTCCGCGATCCACTGGATGTGATCGTTGAACCGGTTGGGGAAGGCGTTGAAGATGCCGTGATCGGCGTACCCCTGCGGGTCCGGGACGACCACGATGCTGAACGGGTCCCCATCCGCCGCCCGGGCGGGGGTCGCCCCCCACGCCCAGACCAACCCCGCCGCCAGCAGCAACCGGATATACCACCCCCGCTGAGCCAAGCCGCGAGCCATGAGCGCCTCCGTTTCCTGTCCCTTTGGCCGGTGGCACGGGTTTGTAACCTGTGGAGCGAGCACGGGTCGGAAAGCCGTGTCACCGGAGCGAACACAGGTTGGAAACCTGTGCCACCCATCGGGCTGCAAGAACGCATCTTACAGCCAGGCAGTGTTCTTGACAAGAGAGGACTCGCGCCGTCGGCCAATGCCGGCCGACCGTCGGGGGCGTTGTTTGCCTTGACGGTGAGGCCCGAAGGTTCCTGAGCCTTTCCTCCCGCCCACTCCTGCTATCGTTCGCGTCGTTCGCGGCTCGTAACCGCTCGACAAAACCCCCGCCGTGCCGATAATCACTCCCAAAGGGACCAACGCCATGCTCAGCCAAGCCGTCATCGCGTTTCTCGACTCGCGGCGCGACAAACACGTCCGCCAGCTCATCGAGCTGCTGAGGTTTCCGTCCATCAGCGCCGACCCCGCCCGGGAAGGCGACTGCCTCGACTGCGCCCGGTGGCTGGCCGACCGGCTGGCCGCGATGGGCTTCGACGCCCAACTGCTGCCGTGGCGAAGCCACCCCGTGCTCGTGGCCCGCCGCAACTGCCAACGGCCCGGCGCGGCGACGGTGATCCTCTACGGCCACTACGACGTCCAGCCGGCCGACCCGCTGGAGCTGTGGGAAAGCCCGCCGTTCGAGCCCGCCGTGCGGGAAGGGGCCGTCTACGCCCGCGGGGCCAGCGACGACAAGGGCCAGCTCCTGGCCAACATCCACGCCGTCGAGGCCCTGCTGCACACCGACGGCGGCCTGCCCGCCAACGTCCTGTTCCTGCTGGAGGGCGAGGAAGAGATCGGCTCGCCGGAGTTCGAGTCCTTCCTCACCGCCCACGCCGATCTGCTCCGCGCCGACCACGCCGTCATCACCGACGCGGAGTTCTTCGCGCCCGGGGTGCCCGCGATCACCACCGGCCTGCGGGGGCTGGCGTACTTCGAGATCACCGTCACCGGGCCGGGGCGAGACCTGCACTCCGGGCTGTACGGCGGGGCGGCGGTCAACCCGCTCAACGCCCTGGCCGCTATTGTGGCCGGGATGCGCGACGAGGCCGGACGGGTTACGCTGCCGGGCTTCTACGACGACGTGGTCGAGCCGGCCGAGGCGGAGCGCCAGGCCTGGGCCCGGCTGCCGTTCGACGAGGCGGCCTTCGAGGCCGGGATGGGCGCCCCGGCGGCGGGGGGCGAACGGGGCCTGCCGCTGCTGGACCGCCTCTGGGCCCGTCCGACACTCGACTGCCATGGCATCACCGGCGGCTACCAGGGCCCCGGGGCCAAGACCGTCATCCCCTCCGCCGCCACGGCCAAGGTCTCCATGCGGCTGGTGCCGGACCAGCGCCCCGAGCAGGTGGCCGAGGGGCTGCGGCAGTACCTTATCGCGCACACGCCCGCCGGGGTGCGGGCCGAGGCCACTTGCCTGACCGCCGCCCGGCCCGTCCTGATCCCGCCCGACAGCCCGGCCATCTCGGCCGCCTCCGCCGGCCTCACCGAGGCCTTTGGCGCCGCCCCGGCCTTCGTCCGGATGGGCGCCTCGGTCCCGATCACTGAGCTGATCCAGCGGATCCTGGGCATCGACCCGATCGTCACCGGCTACGCCCTGCCCGACGACAACCTCCACAGCCCCAACGAGCATTTCCAACTCGCCCAGTTCCACCGCGGGGCCGTCGCCACGGCGGCGATGCTGAGCAGGCTGGGCGGCGGTGAGGGATAGTCGGTAGTCGGTAGGATGTGCAGCTTCCGTTTGCTCCACGCGCGTTGGCGGCCGAAGTCGGCCCTGGCGGCGAGTGCGGGCCGCGGTGGCAGGCCGTAGGCCCGCAGAAGGGCAGTCCAGAGCGGGAGCTCTGGACGCGTTTAGCCGCGACCCAGAGGGGAGCGCGACCGTTCCCCCACCCTGTCCCCTGGCTTGCACCCCCACTTCCCGCGGGGGGTTCAGGCGCGAGCCGGAGGGGTGGCGGAGGCGCATGCGAAGGTACAGTGTCCGGCGGCGGGGTCATCCACGGTTTCGGGGATAGATACCGAAATAGGTGTAGCGTGTCGCGGCGAGGTGCGGTAGCGTCACTGGCATGCCGCGGATCGCACGGGTGGTCATTCCGGGGATGCCGCATCACGTGACCCAGCGGGGGAACCGTCGGCAGGAGACCTTCTTCGGCGAGGAGGACTACCGGGCGCAGCTGGAGCTGATGAAGGAGTGGTGCGGCCTGGTTTGTAGTGTGCCCGTAAGGGCATCAGGAAGGCCGCCTCACGGCGGCACTACGAACGGCCCGGCAGTGCGGACGACTTGGCGGAGGGGCAGTGGCTGCGCGAGCGGATTGCCGGCTGCGTGTGCCCGTGGGCGGAGCGCCTGGCCGAGGAGGACGGCGCGGCTGCTCCAGGCGGTGAGCCGATCGGACAGATCCTTCGGCGCCACGAAGGTACGGGCCGCCCGCTGGGCCAGCGCCCCTTCATCCAGCGAATCGGCCGGCTCCTGGGCCGCGACCTCACCCCTGGCAAGCCCGGGAGACCGAGAAAGAGCAGAAAATGATATGGTGTCCCCCGAATCACAAGGAGCACCCGTCACGGCTCCAACTCCAGGCTGTGGGCTGTTAGTCTCGTGGGCCGGAACTTGAAGAGGAGTTGACTATGATGATGTCTCGGGGAATGCTGCTGCTGTCGATAGCGTGGCTGAGCGTCGATGCACAGAGTTCAAGCGCGGGGTGTGCTGGACGAGCGTCACAGGCCAGTGTCGGCGGGGAAAAGCCTCGTACAACTCAGCCTGCGACGGAGCGTCATCGCGCAGACAATGACGCGTCTCCTCGCCGAGTCCTTGGGGAGCGGTTGTGGTCCGATCTACACGCGGCCGCTGCACTTGGAGATGTTGAGGGGGCGCGAGGACTCGTGAGCCGAGGCGATGATGTAGACGCCAGGGCCACATTCGGACATACTCCACTGCATATTGCCGCATTGACAGCCCATAAGGCCATGGTGACATTTCTTCTGCAGCAGGGCGCATCGGTAGAGACTCGCGACGACATGGGCATGCGCCCACTTGATATTGCTTCGGCGCGGGGCGATGACACTATTGTGTCCGAGCTTCTCCGGAAGGGGGCTAGCATTAGTGCACGCGGTCCTCGGGGATGGTCTGCCTTGTCCTACGCCGTCTGGTGGCAGCGTACCAGTACAGTGAGTCTGTTGAGGGCAAAGGGGGCCAAGCTGGATATCTTTACTGCTTCCGGACTTGGGATAGATAAGTACGTTCTGGAGGTGGTTAAGGAGGAGGCTGGCCTTGCCAGAGCCATAGATGGATATGGCCGGACACCGCTGCACTGGGCAGCGCGGGCAGACTGCGCGAGTGTGGCGCGCATCCTGATTAGCAATGGCGCCGATGTTAATCGCACAGACCAGATGGGCATGTCCCCTTTAGGGACGGCCATCGGAAAGGACTATGTGCATTGGGATGTGGTGGAGGTCCTACTGGAGGTGCGGCCGAGGATACGAATTCCAAAGGCATTGGCGGCGAGGCTCCTAGTGTGCTCCATCTCATATGAGAGAAGTAAGTTGCTTAAGGAGCTGCTGGAGCGTCATGTGGATCCGAACGAGCCGGACTGCACGGGAGTGACACCCCTATGGACCGCCATAACAAGATGTGATATACCTGTGGTGTCTCTTCTGCTGAGGAACGGAGCGAGGGCGGATAGTCGAATAGGCAGTTGTCCAGTAATACACCTTGCTGTTGTGCAGCCGGGCTTGGGCATGCTGTCGCTGTTGGTTGAACGCGGCGCGGATGTGAACGCGGCGGACGGGAATGGGATCACTCCCTTGCACTTGGCTGTGTTGAAAGGCCGGCGAGATGTCGTTGAGTTCCTTCTCTCGCACGG
>DASRZG010000664.1:0-5372 GCA_035686585.1 Phycisphaerae bacterium | reverse complement strand
GGCAGCACTACGGGCCCGGCGGGGAGTACGTGGTGGGCCTGGAGCCGATCAGCGGCGGGATGGCCGAGTGCGGCGTGCCCGCGGGGGAGCTCGCCCCGGGCCAGCGGAAGCGGTATAACTGCCGCCTGGCCGTGCTGGCGGAGGGGCGGGCGATCCGGCGGTTCGTCCGGCGGTGGGGCTGAGCGGGGGGGGGGGGTGGCCCTGTGCGGAGCGGGCGTCCTGACGTTTCTGTAGCGACAAACGGATTTTTTCGAATTCGGCATTTGGTGCCGGAGGCAGTTTGGGTCTAGAATTGAGTGAGCAACGGTCCGAGATCGTTGTCTGTGCAGATACGATCCCACGGGCGGTCAGACATGACCCCGGCGAGTCTCCCCCCGCTCGCCACATGTCTACCGCCCACTTTTTTGCGCGCTGTTCCACGCAACATGGGGGGCGGTCGATTACGGGTCCTCAGCTCGCCCGCGGAATATCGGAATAGCAGGGCCGATCCGCGAAGCGGGGAAGATGGCAGGCCGGAGGCTTGCCATTTGGCGTCGTTGCCTTTTTCTGGCGTCCTCCCCCATGCTTGCACGATTGGGGCTGCGCGATCCGCCAACAGCACGCGGATCGCTACGCTTGAGGGTGGCACCCATTCTCGAGGCGGCGTTTGATCTCGGCCGCGGCGGCGGCGGGGTCTTCGGCGGCGATCACGGCGGAACAGACGGCCACCCGTTCGGCCCCGGCCTCCACGAGCCGGGAGACGTTCTCGGCGTTGATCCCCCCGATGGGGACGATCGGGAAGGGCGAATCGGCCAGCCCCCGGCGGAGGTACGCGATCCCCGCCACCGGCCCGGCGTCCTTCGTCTCGGTGGGGAAGACGGGCCCGACGGCGATGTAGTCGCACCCGGCCTCGACGGCGGTCGCCAGTTGCGTGGGGTTGTGCGTGGATAGCCCGACGATGCCCCATGGCGGCAGGATCCTCCGGGCGGCGGCGACGGGCAGGTCGTCCTGCCCCACGTGGACGCCGTCGGCGCCGACGAGGGCGGCGATGTCCGGGCGGTCGTTGACGATCAGCAGCACGCCTGCCTCCCGCGTCAGCCGGCGGAGGTCTCGGGCCAACGCCAACAGTTGCCCGTCGGGCATCTCCTTTTCGCGCAGCTGGATACAATCGGCCCCCCCGCGGATGGCGGCCTGGGCCGCCCGCTCGGGCCCGCCGCGGGCCAGGCTGGACGTAACCAGCACGTAAAGCTTCACTTCCGCAAACCGCGATGCGGGGGACAGCCGCCGGGCCAACTCCCGCTCGAGGGTGTAGGCCTCGTATCGCAGCGACTCGAACCGGCCGGGGAGGCCGGGGGCGACGACCTTGGCGTACTCTTCCAGCGTCCGCAGGGCCTCGGTCAGCCGCTTGCACGCCGCCGTCACCACCGAGGCCGCGTCGGCCCGGGCCATCTCCGTGGCGCTGGTCAGGGCCGTGCCCACGTCGGCGGCGGTATCACGGCGTGCCAGCAGGGCGTCGGCGGGCAGTTGGGCGGACAGTTCCCGCAGGCGGCTCCGCATGCCCTTGGCCGCTGCCGACAGGCCGGCGTCGTCCAGGGCGAACCGCGCGAAGTCCTCCACCACCCGCATCGCCTCGCGGGCGCGGTTCAGATTGGCGTCGAGGATGCGGTAGATCTCGCGCATGGTCGTGTGCAATGCCCTTCGGGCGGGTGCCACGGGCTGCTTGCAGCCCGTGTGGGCATGGGGCGCACGCTCGGGGGGCGCCCGTCCGCATCCCGCACAGGCTGCGAGCAGCCTGTGGCACCCCGGATCGGGCCTCAATCACCGGGCTGCTGGTTGGCGATCGGGAACGCCTGGCAGACCTCGTTCACCTGCCGGCGGACGCGGGCGATGGTCCGGGCGTCGCCGCCGCCGGTGAGGATCTCGTCGATCCATCCACCGATACGGCGCATTTCCGCCTCCTTCAGCCCCCGGCTGGTGACGGCGGGGGTGCCCAGGCGGATCCCCGACGGATCGGCCGGCGGGCGGGTGTCGAAGGGGATCTTGTTCTTGTTGGCGATCAGCCCCGCCTCCGCCAGCCAGCCCGAGGCCGTACCGCCGGTCAGCCCGTCGTCGCGGCTCCGCAGGTCCACCAGCATCAGGTGGTTGTCCGTCCCGCCCGACACCAGCCGCCAGCCCTTCCCCACCAGCGTCTCGGCCAGGGCGCGGGCGTTGGCGACCACCTGTTGGGCGTACGCGGCGAACTCCGGCCGCAGCGCCTCGCCCAGGGCGATCGCCTTGGCGAGGATCTCATGCATGAACGGCCCGCCCTGGAGGCCCGGGAACACGGCCGAGTCGATCGCCTTGGCGTGGGCGGCGCGGCAGAGGATCATCGCCCCCCGCGGGCCGCGGAGGGTCTTGTGCGTCGTGGTGGTCACGAAGTCGCTGGCGGGCAGGGGGGAGGGATGGACCTTCCCCGCCACCAGCCCGGCGATGTGGGCGATGTCGCTCATCAGGTACGCACCGACCTCGCGGGCGATCGCGCCGAAGGTGTCGAAGTCCACCACCCGCGGATACGCCGACGCCCCGGCGATGATCAGCCGGGGCCGCTCCCGAAGGGCCACCTCCCGCACCGCGTCCATGTCGACGGTCTCGGTGTCTTCGCGGACGCCGTAGCTGACCGATCGGTAGAACAGGCCGGAGAAGTTGCTGGTCAGCCCGTGGGACAGGTGCCCGCCGTGGCTGAGGTCCATCCCCAGGATCGTGTCGCCCGGCTTGAGCATGGCCAGGTACACCGCCACGTTGGCGCTGCTGCCGGAGTGGGGCTGGACGTTGGCGTAGTCGGCCCGGAACAGCTCCGTCGCCCGGTCCATCGCCAGTTGCTCCGCCCGGTCAACCACCTCGCATCCGTGATACCAGCGCTTGCCGGGGTGGCCCTCGGCGTACTTGTCCGACAGGACCGATCCGGTCGCTTCCTGCACGGCGGGGGAGGTGTGGTTCTCCGAAGCGATCAGGTTCAGCGTCCCGCGCTGCCGGGCGAGCTCGTCCTGGAGGATTTCGTACGCCTGGGGGTCCAGGTTGGACAGGTGCGTCATGGGTTTCTCCACATACCTGTGTGCCCGCCCCGAGCGCCTCGGCGGCGGGACGTGCAATGTATCGACCCGCCCGCCCCGAGGCAAGGCCCGCGGGCCCGCCGTCGGCGAACCGGCGGAAAACTCAAACCCCGCTCCCCTCGAATCCGATATGATAACGGCCGGCCTGAGTGGATGTTCGACGCCGGCGGAGAGTGACATGACCCAATCCGACGCCCCAAGCCAAAGCCCCACGCCCCGCAAACGGTCAAGCAACCGCCACGCAAAGCTGGTTTTGCTGGCGGCCGTGCTGATTGTGCTGGCGTTCTTCTACGTGAAATCAATCAGGGACCCCGACATGCCCAAGGGCTTCACCACCGACCTGGCCGCCGCCCGGCAGAAGGCCCGGGGCGAGATCCGCCCCATGCTGATCCTGTTCTGGTCGCCCAAGGTGGAAACGACCGCGACCGGGCATCTGCTGGGAGAGAAGGGCCTGCCCCACAAGTCGGTCGTGGAGGCCATCGAGAAGGGCAAGTACATCTGCGTGGCCGTCAAGCTCGACCGCAATCTCCAGTCCGCCCCGGCCAAGGAGTTCCAGATCACCCGCGTCCCCACGCTGCTGGTGCTGTCGTCCATGGGGGCCGAGCGCGCCCGCCTGGAGGGTAGCGTCGGCCACGCCAGTATCGAGGCCGCGCTGGTCGAGTCGGCAGCCAGCAAGCCGTAGGCACCTCGGCGATTGCCGCGGGGGGTCTATCCGCCGCATTCGGCGCGGATGAACTCGCGGAACGCCGCCAGCAGCTTCCTCGTCACCGGCCCGGCCTTGCCGGAGCCGATCACCGTCCCATCCACCTTGGTCACCGCGATGATCTCCGCGGCCGTGCCGGTCAGGAAGACCTCGTCGGCGCTCAACAGCTCTTCCAGGCGGAAGTCCTTCTCCTCGGCCGGCACGCCCAGCTGGCGGCACAGGCCCAGTGTGACCTTTCGCGTCACGCCGATGAGGATGCCGGCGGCGACAGGCGGGGTGATGACGGTCCCGCCGCGGACGATGAAGATGTTGTCGCCGGTGGCCTCGGCCACGTGGTTGTCGGCGTTGAGCATGATGGCCTCGCCGGCGCCGGCGTCGCGGGCCTCGACATTGGCCAGGATGTTGTTGAGGTAGTTCATGCTCTTGACCGACGGCGGGAGCATGTTGGGGCTGATCCGCCTGTGCTCGGCCACCACCACCGCCAGGCCGTTCTCGTACATCGGGGGCGGGTACAGGGCGATCTGGTCGGCGATGACGATCACGCTGCTGTGCTTGCAGATGAACGGGTTGAGCCCCAGGTCGCCGATCCCGCGGGTGATCAGCAGGCGGATGTAGCCGTCGGAGATGCCGTTGGCCCGCAGCGTCTCGTACATCGCGTCGGTCATTTCCTGCTTGCTCAGGGCGATCGGCAGGCGGATGGTCCGGGCGGATTCGTACAGCCGGTCCACGTGGGCGGCGCACTGGAAGATCGTCCCGTTGTAGACGCGGATGCCCTCGAACACGCCGTCGCCGTAGAGCAGCCCGTGGTCCAGCACCGACACCTTGGCGTCTTCGGTGTCCACCAGCTCGCCGTTCAGCCAGATCTTCATGCGGTTCGCTCCGTAATCATGGGTCACTCGTCACCCGTCATCCGGGCATTCTACTGATCACCGGCGCGGGGGCCAGAGGTCATTTGTCAATGGGCCGCAGAGGCGCAGAGGACACGGAGGAAAGAAGAAGAAGCCTCAGGTGGGGGAAGAGGAACAATTCAGTCTCCCAGCCCTCTGCGCCTCCGCGGCCCACTGGCGGTCGCCCAATGACGAATGACTACTGCAGCTTTCCGTCCCGAAGGTGCAGCACCCGGTCGGCCATGTCGGCCAGGGCCTGGTCGTGGGTGACCATGACGATGGTCTGGCCGGTGTCGTCGTTGAGCTGCTTGATCAGCTTCAGGATCTGGGTGCCGGTGCGGGAGTCGAGGTTGCCGGTGGGCTCGTCCGCCAGCAGCAGCCGGGGCCGGTTGATCAGGGCGCGGGCGATGGCGACGCGCTGCTGCTCGCCCCCGGACAGCTCCCGCGGGCGGTGCTTGAGGCGGTCACTGAGCCCCAGGCGATCGAGCAGCTCCATGGCCTGCTTGCGGGCCTGGGGGGCCAGGCGTGGCCACTGGAGCACGCCCACCCGCGTCCGCGCGGGCAGCAGGACGTTGTCCAGGACGTTCAGCTCGGGCAGCAGGTGGTAGAACTGGAAGACGAAGCCGACGTCGCGGCATCGGATGCGGTTTCTCCGTTGGGCGGGCAGGGAAGCGGCGTCCACGCCGTCCAGCAGCACCTCGCCGCGGTCGGGGC
>DASRZG010000663.1:0-4128 GCA_035686585.1 Phycisphaerae bacterium | reverse complement strand
CGGCAGCACCCCGGGCATGCCGATGCACACCGGGCAGGTGTTGGTATTGGGCGGATCGCCGAAGTGGTTGCGGCAGCGGCAGAACATCTTCGTCGCCGTCGCCAGCTCCACGTGAATCTCCAGCCCGATCACCGGCGTCGTTGTCTGGTCGGTTGCGATCATCTCATCGCCCCTCCCGCCATGGCGGGCACCAGCGGGCCGAGGTCGGCGGCGCGTTCGTAGGTTCGGGCGGAGCGGAGGAGCTTTTCCTCCTCGAACAGGCCGGCGAAGAGTTGGATCGCCAGCGGCAGGCGCGCCTGGCTCAGGCCGGCGGGGAT
Organism: Phycisphaerae bacterium; assembly: GCA_035686585.1. Lineage (GTDB taxonomy): Bacteria > Planctomycetota > Phycisphaerae > SM23-33 > SM23-33 > DASRZG01. The sequence goes on along the minus strand of DASRZG010000663.1, from coordinate 3,811 downwards.
GCTGACGGCGGGGACGCCGGCCAGGTTGGCGCTGATGGTGTAGATATCCGACAGGTACATCGTCAGCGGGTCGGCGGTCTTTTCGCCGATTCGAAAGGCCGTCTCCGGCGCCACCGGGCCCAGCAGGACGTCGCAGGAGGCGAAGGCGGCGTCGAAGTCGTTCTTGATCAGCCGGCGGACCTTCAGGGCCTTGAGGTAATAGGCGTCGTAGTAGCCGCTGGAGAGGGCGTACGTGCCCAGCATCACGCGGCGCTTGACCTCCTCGCCGAACCCCTCCGCCCGCGTCCTGCTGTACAGGTCGATGATGTCGCCGACCCGCTCGGGTGTGCGATGCCCGTAATGCACGCCGTCGTACCGGGCGAGGTTGCTGGAGGCCTCCGCCATCGCCACGATGTAATAGCAGGCCACGGCGTAGCTGCTCAGTTGCCCGCCGGCGTCCACGTCGATCCGGCTGTGAGGCAGCGAGACCTCCACGATCTCGGCCCCCGCCTGCCGGAACAGGTCGGCGGCCCGGTCCACAGCCGCGCGGACCTCGGGGTCGAGCGATTCGGAGTGGAACTCCCGCACCAGCCCGACGCGGAGTCCCTCCACCGGCTCATCCAGCGAGGCCAGGTAATCCGGCACGGGCCGGTCGATGCTGGTCGAGTCGCGCGGATCGTGTCCGGCGATCGCGCCCAGCAGCAGCGCCGCGTCGGCGACGTCCCGGCCGAACGGGCCGATCTGGTCGAGGCTGGAGCCGTAGGCGACCAGCCCGTACCGGCTCACCCGCCCGTAGGTGGGCTTCATCCCCACCACGCCGCAGAACGCCCCCGGCAGGCGGATGGACCCGCCGGTGTCGGAGCCCAGGGCCAGCGCCGCCGTCCGCGCCGCCACGGCCGCTCCCGAACCTCCGGACGAGCCGCCCGGGACGCGGTCGGTGTCCCACGGGTTCCGCGTGGGGCCAAAGCCCGAGTTCTCCGTGGACGAGCCCATGGCGAACTCGTCCAGGTTGGTCTTGCCCAGGATCACCGCGTCGGCGGCCAGCAGCCGCTCGGTGACGCCGGCGTCGTAGGGCGCGGCGAAGTCGGCCAGGATCTTCGAGCTGCACGTGGTCCTGCCCCACGACGTGCAGATGTTGTCCTTGAGCGCCACCGGCACGCCCGCCAGGACGCCCAGCGGCTCGCCGGCGGCGCGCTTGGCGTCCACCGCCTTTGCCTGGGCGAGGGCCCGTTGGGAGAGGACCTGGTTGTACGCGCACACGGTGCCGTCGCGGGCGTCGATGGCGGCCAGGTACGCCCGGGTCGCCTCGGCGGCGGAGGCCTCGCCCGCGGCGATCGCATCCCGCAGGGCCACGGCCGACAGTTCGGTCAAGTCCGCCATCAACTGTCTCCGATCACCTTGGGGACCTTGTAGAAATCCCCGTGCCGGGCCGGGGCGTTGGCCAGGGCCTGCTCCGGGCCCAGGGACTCGCCCGGCACGTCCTCGCCGAAGACGTTGCTGACGTCCAGGGCGTGGGCCATCGGCTCGACGCCCTCGGTGTCCAGCTCCTGGAGCTTGTCCATGTAGGCGACGATGTCGGCGAACTGCCGGCCGAAGACGGCCACCTGCTCGTCGGTCAGCTCGATCCGGCTCAGCCGGCCGATGTGACGGATCAACTTCTCATCCACCTGTGGCATGGTCGAAGCCACCTCCTCCGGGGCCTGTCCGGCGCCCGAAGCGGATCATGCGGATTGGCCCCGGACCTGTCAACCGCCGTAAGACAAATCCGGACCGGACGTTGACATGCGTCTTTGCCCGCGCTATGATAACCGCCGTTCCGACAGTGTCGGCGTATGATGAAAGCACCGTATGGCGAAAACCGAACCGATTGAACTGGAAGCCAAGGTCATCGAGGCCCTGCCGAATGCGATGTTCCGGCTGGAGGTCCAGATGGGCGAGAAGACCCATCAGATGATCGGCTACATCTCAGGCCGGATGCGCCGGTATTACATCCGCATCCTGCCCGGCGACCACGTGCTCGTCCAAGTCAGCCCTTACGACCTGACCAAGGCCCGTATTGTCTACCGACAACGCTGAAATCCGTAAGGATCCCCCGTCGTCGAATGCCCACGCAAAGCCTTGCGTGGGCTTTTATCGTTTGGAACTCAGAACTCCGCGGATCGGGGAGTGCGCGGAAACGGAATCACGTCCCGGATATTCGCCATCCCGGTGACGAACTGCACCGTCCGCTCCAGCCCCAGCCCGAAGCCCGCGTGCGGCACCGTGCCGTAGCGGCGGAGGTCCAGGTACCACCAGTAATCGGCCGGGTTCACGCCGCCGGCCGTCATCCGCTCGGTGAGCACGTCCAGCCTTTCCTCGCGCTGCGAGCCGCCGATGATCTCCCCGATCTTGGGCACCAGCACGTCCATCGCCGCCACCGTCCGGCCGTCGTCGGCCAGGCGCATGTAGAACGGTTTGATCGACGAGGGATAGTCGGTCACGATCACCGGCTTGCGGAACGTCTCCTCCGTCAGGAATCGCTCGTGCTCGGTCTGGAGGTCGCTGCCCCAGGCCGGCGGGTACTCCCACTTCCGGTCGGCCTTGCTCAGTACGTCGACCGCCTCCGTGTACGTCAGCCGGGCGAAGTCGCTGGAAACGATCGACTCCAGCGTCTCGATCACCGTCTTGTCCACCCACTGGTTGAAGAACGCCATGTCCTCTCCGCAACGTTCCAGGACGGTGCGGAAGACCTCCTTGAGGAACTCCTCGGCCAGGTCGGCGTCGCCCCGCAGATCGCAGAAGGCCATCTCCGGCTCGACCATCCAGAACTCCGCCAGGTGGCGCGGGGTGTTGGAGTTTTCCGCCCGGAAGGTGGGCCCGAAGGTATACACGTCGCCGAGGGCGCAGGCGTGGGTCTCCACCTCGAGCTGCCCCGAGACGGTCAGGTTCGTCCGCCGGCCGAAGAAGTCCTGCTCGTGGTCGTCCTGCCCGGGATCGAGGGTGGTCACGCGGAACAGCTCGCCCGCGCCCTCGCAGTCGCTGGCGGTGATGATCGGCGTGTGGACGTACAGGAACCCGCGCGACTGGAAGAACTCGTGGATGGCGCGGCACATCTGGTTGCGGACGCGGGCGACGGCGCCGAAGGTGTTCGTCCGGGGCCGCAGGTGCGCCTGCGTCCGCAGGAACTCGAAGCTGTGGCGCTTCTGCTGGATAGGGTAGGTCTCGGCGTCGGCGGTTCCGACCACGCGGACCTCGGAGGCCTGGATCTCGACCGACTGGCCCTTGCCCTGGCTTTGGGCGAGCGTGCCCGTCACCAGCACCGAGCAGCCCGCCGTCAGGCGGGTGATCTCGGTTTCGTAATTGTCCAGCCCCTCGGCGGCGACGACCTGGATCGTCGCCAGGCACGAGCCGTCGTTGATCGCCAGGAAGCTGAACCCCCCCTTGCTGGTCCGGACGGTCCGGACCCACCCGCCGACGGTCAGCTCCGTGCCCGCCGGCACCTCGGTCAACGCCTTGCTGATCCGTGTCCTGTTCATTCAGCCTCTCCGCGGGACATCTTCGGCCCGGGCCCGGGAGGTGTCAATGGGCCGCCCCGCATAGCACAATCCGCCGCCCGGGAGGCGGCGTTCACCCCCCGGGTGCCCGGGTGCCATGGTCAGGCGTCGTTCGCCTGACCATGCCAAGCCCCGCCGGGGGGCACATCCCCGAACCTGCGCCCGGCATGGTTACGCGAACCACGCGTAACCATGGCACCCAGCCCGGAGTTGGCTTGCCGCGCATAGCAACGGCGCGGCGGACCTCGCGAGCCGCCGCGCCGGTTGGATGTCTCGAACGCCCGGGGGTGCCTTACCCG
>DASRZG010000662.1:0-2035 GCA_035686585.1 Phycisphaerae bacterium | reverse complement strand
AGGTAGCGCCCGACCAGGTCGGAGGCGGTCAGGTCCTCGTGGCAGGAGACGGTCACCAGCGGCAGGTTCAGTTGCCAGGCCATGTGTTCGACAAAGCGGGTCTTCCCGCAGCCCGTGGGTCCCTTGAGGATGGCCGGGATCCGGGCGGCCTTGGCGTGGAGGAATACGTGCTCCTCGTTGCCTTGCGGGATGTAGTTGGGCTCCGGCGCCACCCGGAACTGCTCGATGATCTTCCTGCCTTCCATCTCCTGTACCTTTCCCGAAGGGGCAAACGGAAACAGACATTATAACGCGTCGAAACGTGGGGACAAAACCGGGCGACGGCTGCGACTTCGGAGCGTGAGGGGTTCGCGAAACCGCGAGCGGCCGGCGGGGTCAGGCGAAGTACTCGACCAGGACCCAGAACGCCACGCCCAGGACGATGAATCCGCCGGCCATGTACGCCCACAGGCCCAGCACGGCCATGGGCAGGTGGCGGAGGTGCTCCACGCGGATGGTCTTGTACACGACCGCCAGGACCGCGCAGAGGGGCAGGACCAGCCAGACGTGATGGACGCCCATCTGGATCGGATTGACGAAGAGGCTCCAGCCGATCATTTCGGCTCCTCCCCGGCCTTGGCCTTGGCGCCGTTCTTGGGCTTCTTCTGGGGCGGGGGCGGCTCGCCCAGCCGGCCCATCGCGGCGAGCATGACGGCGTCGAAGACGGCCATGATGTTGAGCATTCCCGCCACGCCGCTGTAGACGCGGGCCACGTTGTCGGCGGGGTAGCTGACCGCCAGGTCCTCCCGAAGGAGGGCCTGGGCGTACTCGGGCTGGTAGCGGTCGGGCGCCCGGGGGTCCACGACGTCCCGGGGGTCCATGCCCAGGTCGCCGGCGATCCGGGTCCGGGTGCGTTCCTGGCGGAACCACCCGGCCAGCCCCGACGCGCCGGTGCACATCTGGGCGGCGAACCACCACCGCTGGGTCAGCGGCTCGACGGTGAACGTCCCGCCGATGGCCACGCCCGTCCAGAACAGGCCGTTGATGCAGATGCAGATGACCACGCCCCGCAGCGTCCGCCCAAGGTATACGTGCCCGGCGCCGGGGATCAGCCAGCCCAGCAGCCCGGCCAGGAAGGGCGTCAGCGGATTGGGTGTACGCGTCTTGGTCATGTCATGCCTGCCCGCGGCCGCTCGGCCGCAAGCGGGAACTTTCGCTGACGGCGGGGGGGCGTGTCAAGAGTTTCCGGCTCCCCCTTCGCGTCGGCGAGCCCGTCACTTGCCCGCGTCGACGATCAGCACGGTGGCGTCGTCGCAGCGCCCGTCGGCCGCGCGGCGCTCGTCGATGCGGGCGGTCAGGTGCAGGGCCATCTCGCGCGGCGGCAGGTCCAGCAGGTTTTCGCAAGCGGCCGCCAGGGCCGAGCCGTCCTGGCCCGAGACGCCCCCGACCGCCTCCTCGGCGCCGTCGGAGAAGACCACCAGCTTCTGCCCCGGCGACAGGGCGATCTCCCGGCCCTGGAAGGTCTCGCCCGGGAACACGCCCAGCAGCGGGCCGATGCCGTCGAGGCGCTGGGGGGCTTGGCCCGGGGTCATCAGCAGGGCGGGCGGATGGCCTCCCCGGCCCCACTGCATGCGGAGGTTGCGGACGTCGATGATGCCGTACCAGGCGGTGCAGAACTGGCAGGAAGTCAGCCCCTGCCGGCAGATGTCGTCGTTGAGCAGCGCCAGCGTGATGGCGGGGGGGACGATCTCGTAGCTGTTGCCCAGGATCCGCTTGGTCTGGAGCGATTTCTTGACGAAGATCGTCAGCAGGGCGGCGGGCAGCCCGTGCCCGACCACGTCGGCGACGTAGAAGCCGATGTGGTTTTCGTCGAGGCGGAAGACGTCGAACATGTCCCCGCTGACCCACGAGGCGGGCCGGTACAGGGAGGCGAAGGTGATCGGCCCGATCTCCGGCAGCGACTGGGGCAGGAAGTCCCGCTGGAGCCGGGCGGCCAGGCGCATCTCCTCGTCGAAGTCCTCCATCGGGTTGCCGGGCGCGAGTCCCCGGACTGTCT
>DASRZG010000661.1:0-2782 GCA_035686585.1 Phycisphaerae bacterium | reverse complement strand
GTATTTCTTCGAACGCGGAAAGAAAGGCCTTCGGAAGTCAGACTATATCAGACTATAACTTTGCCCCCTGGTCTGGTCACGGCGCGTCGGTCGGGGCGGGGCCCGCCGCGCGGGCGGCGTATTCGTGGAAGAGGGTGACGAAGCGGTGGTAGTCGGCCAGGGAGACGCCCGGGGGGGTCTGGTGGTCGACGCTGATGGCGTAGCCCCCGCCGGCCGCGGCGGGCAGGAGGCGCTCGAACTCGTCCCGCACGGCCCGCTCGCCGCGGTGCATGACGGTCTTGTCGAACCCGCCCAGCATCCGCAGGCGCGGGTGGGTTCGCCGCAAGGCCGGCACGTCCACGCCCGCCATCCGCTCCAGCGGGAAGATGCCCTCCACGCCGACCGCCTCCAGCCAGCCGATCAGGCCGGTGACGTCCCCGTCGGAATCCACCATCACCGGGATCCCCGCCGATTCCATCATCGGCACGAACCGGCGGTAGAACGGGGCCAGGAACCGCTCGAACATCTCCGGCGACAGCATCGGCCCGTGGTTGTAGCTCATGTCCTCGGCCAGGCTGACGAAGTCGGGCGTGCACACCTTCAGCACCGCCTCCAGCATCCGCTGCTGGTGGTCGAGCAGGCGCTCGTTCATCTCGTCGATCAGGTCGGGCTGGTCGTAGAAGGCCAACAGGTGCCGTTGAATCCCCAGCAGCGTCCGCGGGTGCCAGAAGAACCCGTCGAACGTCATCCAGATCACCAACTCGCCGCGCCGCTGCCTCTGGGCCCGCCGGGCGAGGTCGTCCGCGTCGAAGCCCCGGCCGTACAGGGTGGGCAGGACACGCCGGTACTCGGCCTGGTCGGCGACGATCCCCGCCCCGTGCGAGGGCGGGGTGGGCGTGTCGGGCCCGAAATGCCCGATGCGCAACTGCCACATCGGGTCCAGGCCCAGGTGCTGCTGGATGTCGACGTAATCGGTAAGCCCGTCGGGCAGGCCCTCGGTGCGCCAGCGGTCGATGGTCTGGTTCCACCAGGGGGCCCATTCGATCACGGGCAGACGGTCGACCGGCTCGAAACGCATCAGCCGGCGGAATCGTTGGCGGTGGTCCATGGCAGGTAAGCCGGGGCGGGCCGGGTCACATCGGCCCGGGGCCGCTGTCGCCGGAGACGAAGATGTACTGGTCGAACAGGCGGTCGGTGAAGGGGCTTTCCAAGGTGGCGGTGAGGACGAGCTTCCTGCCGACGGGGACGGCCTCGTCCCAGCCCAGCTTGAACTGGTAGGTCCGCATGATGCCGTTCCAGTGTCGCCGGCTGGTCTCGAAGTTGCTGACGTCCACGGTCCAGACCGCCAGCCGGGCCCCGCACGGATCGGCGGAGTTGGGCTTGTGGCGGAACAGCTCGAACCGGAACCGCCCGAAGGCCTTGGTGGCGTCGTCGAAGGCGTCGACGGCCTGGATGCGCACGTCGATGCCCTTGACCCCGCCGTTGCCGTCGAGCTCGCCGGCGCGGGTGAAGGAGTGGATGCGGATCTTCTGGGGCAGCAGGCGGTCCAGCGGGGCGGGGACGGCCTGGCGGGTCTCGGTCTGCGGGCTGGGGCTGGGCGGCGGGATCAGCTCGCACCCGCAGGCCGCGGCGGCAAGGGCCGCCAGGCCCATCCCTGCCACACGAGCGAAGGCGTTGGTCTGACTCATGATCGGCTCCCGGATCAGGGCGTTGCACTCGACTTCCCGGCCGATTATAGGTTCACGCGTGCCCGCCCGCAACCGCCGGGCCGGGCCGAGGAGACGCCATGATCGTACCGACCCCGCAGCAACTGCGCGACCGCATCTTCAAGACCATCACCACCCGCCAGGCGCAGGGCCACGACGTCACCGGCCTGCTGGACGCCCTGGACGCCGCGGGCGACAGCTACGACGCCCTGGTCCCGCTGGCCCAGCGGCTCGTGGACCTGCCCATGCGGGCCGACTGGCCCTACGTCGAGCCCAGCGGCCTGGAGGAGATCCGGGCGGAGTGCGATCCCCGCCGGCAGGACGATCCGATCGGCGCAATCGACCCCGCCGACGCCCGCGGGCGGGCGGAGACGGCCTTTCTGTCGTCGGTCTGCGGGTGCGTGCTGGGCAAGCCCGTCGAGGCCGGCACGACCCTGGAGGAGCTGCGCGGGTGCCTCGAGCCGATCGGCGACTGGCCCCTGCGGGACTACGTCCGGGAAGAGGCGCTGGACCGGCTGGGCCGGCGGCACGAATCGTGGGCGGAGACCGTCCGCGGCCGGATCGCCTGCGCCGCCCCCGACGACGACATCAGCTACACGCTGCTGGGGATGCTGGTGCTGGAGCAGCGCGGGCTGGAATTCACCACCGCCGACGTGGCGGACCTGTGGCTGCACAACCTTCCGCCCCTGTGGACGTGGGGGCCGGAGCGGATGATCCTGCTGCGGGCGGGCGCTGCCTCCAACCAGTGGTGTGCCGGCGACGCCGAGTCGTGGGCGACGTTCCTGAATCCGGGCGATGAATTCTGCGGGGCGATGCGCCGCGCCGACGCCTACGGCTACGCCTGCCCCGCCCGGCCCGCCCTGGCGGCGGAGCTGGCGTGGCGCGACGCCCGGCTGAGCCACCGGCGCACGGGCATTTACGGGGCGATGTTCGCCGCCGCCGCCATCGCGGCCGCGTTCGTCGTCCGCGACCGGCTGGAGGTTTTTCGCATCGCCCTCCAGCAGGTGCCCCAACGCAGCCGGTTTTACCGGATCGTCGGCGACTCGTTGGCGGAGGTCGCTCGGGCGTCGGACTGGCTGGACGGGTACGGGCGGATC
>DASRZG010000660.1:0-4351 GCA_035686585.1 Phycisphaerae bacterium | reverse complement strand
GACCTGCGGGACGGTGCCGCCCAAGCCAAGCCGTCGCGCCGAGGCCGGCTCGTCCGGGCGGTCCTGGCGGGCGCCGTGATCGCCATCGCCGCCTGGTGGACGGCCGGCGCCGTCACGGGTCGAATCTACTACGCCCAGAGGCTCCCCTGGCGGTTCGGGGCGGGCTGGTCCGCCAAGGACCTGCCCATAGCCGCCGCCGGGATGCTGACCGACCTGCCCGAAGGCGTCCGGACGCTGACGACGTTTAACGACGGGTCGAACATGATCTACTTCGGCCGGCGGGGCGGGGAGTTCCTGTCCGTGCCCGTGCTGACGAATACCTGGGCCTACCCGCCGTGGGTGCTGGCCGAGAACGTGGCCTTGGTAGAGGGCCGCGAGCCCCTCAGGCCGTTCGCCGACCGCTACAACGTCGGCGCCGCCGTGCTGGACTCGTCCCGGCTCACCGGGCCGCTGATGAAGTCGATGGCCTTCGACCCCAACTGGGCCGTGGCCCGTGTGGACGCGGGGTTCGTGACGTACATCCGCCGGATCGGCCCCACACGGACACTGGCGGCCGCCCACGGCGTGCTGGAGACCGGCTTCGACACCGACGCCTTCATCCGGCGCATCGCCGCGCCCGACCCCTTCCCCGCCGCCGCCCTGAACCGGGCGGGCTGGACGCTCTACCGCCTCGCCTGGGGCGACCGCCGCATCGGCGGCCGCGACCCCAACAACCCCGACCCCGCCCTGCTGGACCACGAGATCACCTGGGCCCGCCGGGCCGCCGACGTCTGGCGAGCGGCCGCCGCCGCCGACCCGGACTTCCACGAGGCCCCGGTCAACCTGGCCATGTGCCTGTCCTTCCTCGGCACCGCGCACGCCCAGAGGATGCGCGTGTACCTGGGCCGGCAGGAAGATGCCAAGGCGGAAGCGCAGCGCCTCAACGCCCTCCGGTGCTGGCGTGAGGCCGAGAAGGTGCTGTTGGATGCCCAGCGCCGTCACCCAAATTACAAGGCAATCAACGAGAACCTGGCAATACTGCGAAGGACGGTAGCGGCTTTTGACAGGGGAGAGATCGCGATGCCGAAGATGCCGTGAGGAGACTGGGTGCCGACCCCCTATTTCGCCCCCGGCCCTCGTGGCCGGGGGCTACGCCACCCTCCCAAAAACCGCCCCCACGCCCCACACCCAGACTTCGTTGGAAAACAGGGGCCGCCCCTATCTGCGCTAACGAAACCGCCGCAGCGTGAGCGCCGGGGCGACACGGGGGTCGGCTCTCGCGACCATCAGGAAGCGCAGCGCGTGTTTCGACTCGCGGCGCCACCTCAGGTAGGACTCGAACCCTGTCGCCGACAGCACCTGTTGCATGCGGCCGTCCAGGTCCTTCAGGCAGCGGTCCTGGTGCTCCGGGAGGATCAGAAAGCCGTCCTCCACGCATGCCGTCAGCCAGTCGTGGATGAACTGCCGCAGGGCCTCCGTGGCGGCCGCTCGTTGCGACCCCTTCACGCCCGCCGCCCGGGACAGATCGGCGACCGCGGGCGGCAGGTATTCCTTCTCGTAGAACGCGCCGGCCCGCTTGACGTAGCCGGGATTCTGCTCCCGGAGCGCCTCCACGTCGGGCGGATGAACGGCCCACGTGCCGTCGGGGTGGAACCGCAGCGGCCAGTGACCTGGCAGCCGCACGCAGATGCCATCGCCGGAACCGTCGGGGGCAAACCACGGCCGATCCGGGAAGGTGGCCTGCCAGGCCGGTCCGCCCGCCCGGTCATACCACGTCAGGCGCCAGCGGTCCTCCGGGACGAGCGGCGCTGCCGTGTCGGGGCCGCCGACGAGCGCGAATCCTCCCTTTTCCGGAAACGCTGCCGACAGAACCGCCTCATGCTCCAGGCAGCGGGCCTCGCCGGCCGTGGTCACGTGCCAGGTCATCCATTGGACCGGCACCGCCGGCAGGACGGGGGGCGGGACGTCCATGACGGGCAGCCGCCTGTGGCGTCCCAGCGAGACGATTGCCTGGCCGCCGGCGCCGACAAACAGCCGGGCGAATTGCTGCTGGTCCGGAGGGACAGGAGTGTACCGCGGCAGCGGCACGCGCCCTATCGTCTCGCCGAACACGTCATAGAACCGGACCGCGCCGTCGTCGGTCATGACGGCGGCCAGCCGACCATCCGGGCGGATGCCGTAGGCGATCAGCCCCTCGGGTCTGCCGAGCGCAAACCGCCCCAGGCCGCTGTCGCCTCCGAACAGGAGCAGGACGGAAGGGTCACCGCGGCCCGGCACGATCGGGCGCCGCGCCGTCGGCAGCAGCGGCACCGCGGCCGGCGAACGCTGTCCGACGACCGCCGAATCGGCCGGGCATCCGCAAAGAACCGCCGCGCAGAGCAGCAACGCGTGCGGGACGAGTTGGGCGCCGGGCTTTCTCACCGGGTTGCAGGGCATACAAACTGAGACGACCCGGCGCCCCCGAAGTTCCTGCGTTGCCCGCGGCGCCGTCCCCCTATTTCGCCCCCGGCCCTCGTGGCCGGGGGCTACGCCTCCTCTCCAACACCGCTCCTTGGCGCTCCGCACTCCCCCCCCGACCGGAAATTGAAAATTGGCATTTGGAAATTGGTCGTGTACGCTACCCGGCTCACACGACACGAAAGGCCCGACCATGCTGGAAGACACCTACGGCAATCTGATCTCCTCGCTGGCCAAGGAAACGGACACGCGGATCGTCCTGCTGGTGATGGACGGCGTGGGCGACTGCGACAACGACCGGAAGGGCACGGCCCTGCAGCAGGCACGCACGCCCAACTTCGACGCCGTCGCCGCCGCCGGGGCGATGGGGCTGCTGGTGCCCGTCGCCACCGGCGTGACACCCGGCAGCGGCCCGGGGCACCTGGGGCTGTTCGGCTACGACCCGCTGATCTACCAGGTCGGCCGGGGCGTGCTGGGGGCGCTGGGCATCGAGTTCCCGCTGGCCAAACGCGACGTGGCCGCCCGGCTGAACTTCTGCACCATCGACGCCGACGGCAACGTCACCGACCGCCGGGCGGGCAGGATCCCCGACAGCGAGAACGAGCGGATCGTCGCCAGGATCACCGAGAAGCTCAAGGCGCCCAAGGGCGTCGAGGTGTTCCTCCGGACCGAGGCCGAGCACCGCGCCTTGCTGGTCCTCCGCGGCGACGGGTTGGACGACAACGTCGGCGAGACCGACCCGCAGGCCACCGGCGTCCCGCCGCTGGAGGCCGACCGCCCGCCGCATAACAAGTCCCGCACGGCCAGGATCGTGGCCGACCTGATCGGGCAGGTCCGCCAGATCCTCGCCGACGAGCCCCAGGCCAATATGATCCTCGGCCGCGGCTTCGCCAAATTCCCCGACTGGCCGACGTTCCCGCAGCGGTACAAGCTCAACCCCGCGGCCGTGGCGGGCTACCCGATGTACCGCGGCGTCGCCCGGCTGGTGGGCATCCCGGTGGTGGCCGAGCCGACCACGGCCGCGGACATCTGCGCCGAGGTCGCCAAGGCCCTCGCCGACCACACGTTCATCTTCGCCCACTTCAAGTACACCGACAAGGCGGGCGAGGACGGCGACCTGGCCGGCAAGATCGCCCGGATCGAGGAGATGGACGCCGCCCTGCCGGCCCTGCTGGACGCCGACCCGGACGTGCTGGTCGTCACCGGCGACCACTCCACCCCGCCGAGCCTGAAGGCCCACAGTTGGCACCCCGTGCCGGTCCTGATGAAGGCCCCCCACCTCCGCGGCGGCGACGGCGGCGGCTTCAACGAGGTCGCCTGCCGGGCCGGGCAGATCGGGACCATCCCCAGCAGCCACATGCTCCCCCTGGCGATGGCCCACGCGGGGAAGCTGGAGAAGTTCGGGGCGTAGCAGGGATGCGGGGGATGGGGAAGGAGTGAGAAGAAGAAGAAGAAGAAGAAGAAGAAACGATGGCAGGGATGCAGGGGATGCAGGGGATACAGCGGGAGTTGGAAGAAGAAGAAGAAGAAGCGACGGATGCAGGGGATGGGGGGATGGGTTGGGGGAAGATGGACTGCCCTGTCGCACTCGTTTAGCCGCGACCCGTAGGGGAGCGCGACCGTTCCCGTACCCTGTGCCTTGGCATGCGCCCGCGCTTTCCCCGCGGAACCTCCAGGCGCATGCGAAGGCACAATGTCCGGCGGCGGACGCGCTCCCCGCTGGGTCGCGGCTAAACAGCCCGGGCGGGCGAACCCGCCAACCACAACGACGCGCGGGTGGCGGACACGCGGTGGGCGAGTTCGCCCACCCTACCCGCTCGTTTAGCCGCGACCCGTAGGGGAGCGCGACCGTTCCCGTACCCTGTGCCTTGGCATGCGCCCGGACTCTCCCCGCGGAACCTCCAGGCGCATGCGA
>DASRZG010000659.1:0-4029 GCA_035686585.1 Phycisphaerae bacterium | reverse complement strand
CGCTGACTGTCGGCACGTTGGAGTGTGGCATGGGCGTCTGCCTGCCGGTAGGGGCTGTCGAAAAAACCGCCAGGCAGACGTCGTTGGCGAGTAGATAGTCCACGAATTACACGAAGTGCACGAAGTGAAGGAGCAGCGAAGCAGAGAAGCTGCTTCTGCTGTTTCTTCTTCCGTTCGTGTAATTCGAGCAATTCGTGGACTCTTCTGTTCCTTCTTCTGCTGCTGCTTCTTCTACTCTTCGTGTAATTCGCGTAATTCGTGGACTCGCCGTTTCTTCTTCTTCTCCATCCGTGGAATCCGTGTAATCTGTGGACAGCTTCTTTTTCTCTTCGTGTAATCGCCGGTATGAGGATTGCGTCGGGCGAATTCCGTGGCCGGCGGCTGCTGGGGCCGGTGGGCGCGGACGTCACCAGGCCGATGACGGACCGGGTGAAGATCGCGCTTTTCAACATCCTGGGCGGCTCGCTGGCCGAGGCGGTGGTGCTGGACCTGTTCGCGGGCACGGGCAGCCTGGGCCTGGAGGCCCTGAGCCGGGGGGCCAGGCTGGCGTGCTTCGCCGAGCAGCACCGAACGGCGCTGGAGCGGCTGCGGCGGAACATCGAGGCGCTGGGCGTCGCCGATCGCTGCCGCATCTGGGGCGGGGACATCCTCCAATCGCTGCCGCGCCGCCTGGCCGAGTTGGGCGAGCCGGCGGACATCGCCTTCGTCGATCCGCCGTACCGGCTCTCCGCCGGCTGGGACTGGGAGGAGATCACACCCCGGCTGTTCGCCCCCCTGGCCGGAGGGCTCTCGCCGGAGGGGGTGGTGATGCTGCGATGCGAGCGGAACATTGCCGTCCCCGAGGCGTTAGGACCTTTGGGCGTGCGAGACCGCCGCGACTATGGGAAGATGTCGCTGGTGTTCCTGGCGCGGTGAGTGCCGCCCCCACGGCAAGCCGGAGAACACGAATTTCACGAATTACACGGATTTCACGAAGCAAAGAAATGTTTCAAACAACTACGTCTTCTTCGTGCAATTCGTCTCAATTCGTGTAATTCGTGTTCTCCTGACCCCCCCGCGCGTACGGAACTGAGTAGGAGTCGGCCCCCCGAGGCCGCGCATTGCATGGCACAGTCGCCGTATCAGTACTTCGAGCCGGACCGCCTGTCGAGGCTGGCCAACCTGTCCGTGGTGGTGCGGCAGGTGGTGGAGGGGTTCATCAGCGGCCTGCACCGCAGCCCGCATCGGGGGTTCAGCGTGGAGTTCTCCGAGCACCGCGAGTACGCCCCGGGCGACGACCTGCGCCACCTGGACTGGGTGGCGTGGGGCCGGACAGACCGGTACTACATCAAGCAGTACGAGCAGGAGACCAACCTGCGGGCGTACATCCTGCTGGACGTGTCGGCGTCGATGGGCTACCGCTACGGCGGGTCGGTGACCAAGTTCCAGTACGGCTGCTTCCTGGCGGCGTGCCTGGCGTACCTGATGACCCGCCAGCAGGACGTGGTGGGCCTGGTCGCCTTCGACGAGAAGGTCCGCCTGCACCTGCCGCCCGCCTCCTCGCCCGCGCACCTGGACCGGCTGTTCAGCGGCCTGGAGACGCTGGCGCCCGGACGCGGCACGGCCGTCGCAAGCACCTTCCACGAGCTGGCCGACCGCATCGCCAAGCGCGGGCTGATCGTGGTCATCTCCGACCTGTACGACGAGCAGTCCGAGGTCATGCGGGCGCTGCAGCACTTCTGCTACAAGAAGCACCAGCTCATCGTCCTGCACACGTTCGACCCGGCCGAGCTGGAGCTGCCGTTCAAACGGATCACCCACTTCGTGGACCTGGAGAGCGGGGAGAAGATCCAGGTGGACCCGCGGATGCTCCGCGAGGCGTACTGCCGCGAGGTGGGCGGCTTCATCGACCGCTACCGCAAGGAATGCGGCGACCGGAACATCGAGTACGCCGTGACGCGAACCGACGTGCCGTATGACCGGATGCTGCTGGACTACCTGGGGCGGAGGAGGAGGCTCCTGCGGCGATGACCACGGCGGCGCTGCCCTTCCTGACGCCCTGGCTGCTGGTCGGGGCCCTGGCGGCGGGGATTCCCCTCCTGCTGCACCTGCTGTCGTCGGTCCGCGCGCCGGAGATGCTCTTTCCCACACTGCGGTTCCTCAAGATCAGCATGGACAAGACCGCCCGGCGCCGCCGGCTGGAGCACTGGCTGCTGCTGCTGCTGCGCTCGGTCCTGCTGGCGATGCTGGCGCTGGCGGTGGCCGAGCCGATCCTGCGAACGGCGGAGGGGTTCTGGTCCGACCGGCGGTTCGCCGCCGTGGTGATCGTGGACAACTCCTACTCGATGGACGCCCGCGCCGCCGCGGGCACGCGGTTCCGCCGCGCCTGCTCCCAGGCGTCCGAGCTGCTCAGCGACGCCAACCACCCATCCCAGGCCGCCCTGCTGCTGACCAACCCCGCCGGCGGCGACCCCGCCGACCCGACGCTCCAGTCGGACATGGGCGTGCTGCTGCAGGGCCTCCAGCAGGCCGGTCGCACCCCGCCGACCGGCGGGCGGGCGCCGCTGGCCGAGACCGTCGCCCGGGCGGCGGAGGTCCTGGCCGGCTCGTCCGTCGCCCAGCGGGCCATCTACGTCTTCAGCGACCGCCAGCGGCTCAGCGCCGAGGACCTGCGGCCGATGCCCCAGTTGAAGAAGGCGGGCATCCCCGTGCTGCTGGTGGACTGCTCCGAAGGGCCCGTCTCCAACGTGGGCGTGGCGGACCTGGCCATCGCGGGCCGGCCCGTCGCCGGCCAGACGCTGGAGCTGACCGCCACGCTGATTAACTCCTCGGCCGAGGATCGCTCGGTGAACGTCTGGCTGCACGTGGACGGCCAGCCCGTCGGACAGCCCGTCACGCGGCACCTGTCCGGCGCCGGCAAGGGCCGAAGCCGCGACGTGGTCCGCTTCCGCCACCCGTTCCCGGAGGCCGGGACGCACACCGGGCAGGTGGTGATCGAATCGGAGGACGACCTGGCGGCCGACAACGTCCGGCGGTTCGCCCTGCGGATCGCCGACCGCGTCCACGCGGTCCTGGCCCGCCCGGCGGCCGTGGCCGGCGGCGCGCTGGACCCGGGGGCGGTAATCCAGCTCGCCCTGGACCCGTTCTCCGGCGCCTCGCCCACCTGGCCGGTGAAGTTGACGACCGTCAACGCCGACGACCTGTCGGCCGAGACCCTCCGCGACGCCCAGGTCGTGCTGGCCGCGGACGTGGCGGCGTTCACCGATGCCCAGGCCGAGGCGATCGTCTCCTTCGTCCGCCGGGGCGGCACGGCCGTGCTGTTCCTGGGGCCGTCCTCGTCGCCGGACAGCTACAACGACCTGTTCGTCCAGCGCGTGCCGGAATCCGGCGGGCTGCTGCCGGGGCGGATCGACCGCGCCGTCGGGCAGGTGGGCCTGACCGGCGACGCGGTCCGCGCGGTCAAGGACCTCCGCCACGGATACCTCGCCGGGCTGTACGAGACGGCGGCGGACTACCCCGAGGTGCTGGTGCAGCGATACTTCCGCCTGGCCGGGCGCCACGGCGACCTCGAGAACATCCTGTCCGCGCCCGGCGGCGACCCGATCGTCTGCGCCAAGGACTTCGGGGCCGGGCGGGTGGTGCTGGTGACCACCACCGCAAGCTGCGAGTGGAACAACCTCTCCGCCACCGCCCTGCTGCTGCCGATGCTCAACCGCATCTGCCTGGACGCCGGCGCCCGCCGCGGCGCCGACTGCACCTACCCGACCGGCAGGGACGTGACGATCCGCCCCGCCGGCGCCGCGGCGGCGGGCGCCGCGGTCAACATCACCCCGCCCGACGGGCCCGAGGAGGTCCTGCCGCTTACGGCGGGCAAGGACGGCCCGGAGGCGACGTTCGCGGGCGCCGCCCGGCCCGGACTGTACCACTGGGCCGTCGCCGGCGCCGGGCCCGAGGCGGCCGGGCTCCGCGGGGCCTTCGCCGTCAACGCCGACGGGGCCGAGTGCGACCTGTCCCAGACGCACCCGCTGGCGATCGAGCGTGCGCTGGCCC
>DASRZG010000658.1:0-3863 GCA_035686585.1 Phycisphaerae bacterium | reverse complement strand
CAGGCCCTTGACGGAGGTGTCGTAGACGCCGCCGGCGGGGTCGGCGGGGGCGGCGGAGAAGGCCACGGCCACCTGCGGGCCCGGCACGGAGGCGGCGAAGTGGGCGGTGGTGACCTGCTTGTCCATCGTGGCCACGGCCCGCTCGGCCGCGACGAGGACGGCCTCGGCCCGGGGGTATTCGCCCCGGCTGACGTGCAGGCCGGCTTGGTCGAGTCCGGCGGTCAGGCGGGCGACGTCAAGGCCTGTGCGGGCGAGGAATTGGGCCTTCTTGCGGAGGCGGAAGAGGCGTTCGGGCAGGCGGATGCCGGCCAAGTCGGGCTGGACGCCTTTGAAGGCGGCGCCGTAGCGGGCGATCATCTCGACGTCGCCGAAGCCGTGCTCGACGGTGGGCTCGACGCAGGTGGCCTCGGTGTAGTCGTTCCAGGTGACGGCCAGGACGGCGTCGATGCGGTCGCGGTTGGCGACGATGACCTCCCACTGCCTGCGGTGGGTGGCGCCGCCCTCGCGGGGCATCTGCCACAGCTCCCTGCCCCAGCCGGCACAGCCGCGGTTGTCGAAGCCGGGGCAGACGGAGCTCATGCGGATCTGGTACTGCCCGCGGGTGACGTACTCGTCGTTCATGGCGGCGGCCTGCTTCTGGTAGGCGACCATGTCGTCGGAGTCGATGTAGCAGTCGAAGTCGGTCAGGTCCTTGGGCAACTCCTTGCCGGAGAGGCGGTACCGGCCTACGACCCAGGCGTACGAGCCGGCGAGGAGGTGGGCGAACTGGCGGTAGGCGTAGCGGGTGGCGTTCTCATTGGGCCCGATGCCGGCGCGGCGGACGTACCAGTAGTCCTTGACGGATGGCGGGAGGTTGTAGGGGTGCACCTTGCAGGCGGCCAGCTCCTGGGGCGTGGTGCCGCAGAACAGCAGCAGCAGGGCGTGGCCGTCGACGAGCAGGGCGGTGTCGCGGGAGTAGTAGGTGTCGAGGAGGTACTGGTGGGACTTCTTGAGGGCCTCGGCCAGCTTCTCGCGGGTGTCGCAGGTGGGGTCGACGCCGCCGGGGTACCAGTCGAAGTGACTGTTTTCAATGAAGTTAATGCCGATCTTGAAGTCGTACTTGGCGGCGGTCTTGCGGAGGGAGCGGGCGAGGTCGTCGGCGCCGTTTCGGCCGGGGATGGCCCACTCGATGACGAAGCCCTCGATGCCGGCGGTCTTGGCCTGGAGGATCTGGAATTCCTGGTAATCGGGATCGAGGTCGGACTGCATGCCGACGAGGGGGCGGACCTTGGCGGCGATCTGGGGCAGGCCGGCGGGGTCGAGGAGGTCGGGGTTGTAGTTGAAGAAGGTGGTGGCGGCCTTGGACTCGGCGGCCAGGCGGGTCTGCCGCCAGCTTCCGGTGGCGCCGTCGTGCTCGCGGGTGCGGTGATAGGGGAAGTAGTCGGCGATGATGAATTTCCGCAGGCCGGTGGAGGCGGCGGGCCGGGTGGCGGCGATCAGGGCGGAGGCGGGGATGGCGCCGGGCGAGCCGGTGCAGCCGGCCGCAAGCAGTTGGGCGAGAAGGACAACGGCGAGGATCATCAGCAGTTTCATGGTGTCCCTTTCGGCATGTGCCGCTATCGCGCCGGCGTGCGGGAGAAGACGTCGAAGGTGAAGGCGATGTGGCGGACCTTCAGGTCGCCGCGGAAGACGAAGTCGGACTGATTGGCGGCCTGGTGGCCGAAGCCGCAGTTGACCTTGAACAGCTTGACGCGTGCGGGGCGCCATTTGCCCGTGTCGTCCTTGCGGATGCGGCAGACCTCGGAGTAGAGATTGGCGACGTGGCGCGGGCCCTCGACGTCCGGCCGGGCGGGGGAGGCGAGGACCTCGAAGACGCCTTGGCCGTCGTCGAGGAACTCGAACGTGAGGAACCCGTCGAAGTTGTTGTCGCGCAGGGGCTTGGCGGCCGATTCCTCGAACCGCAGGCACAGGGCGTCGCGTGGGGTCAGCTCCCACGCTCCCTCCTTAGCCTCCGGCCCCGCCGTGACTTTGACCGTCTCGCCCGGAACGCCGATGGCGAGCTTCTCCCGGCGGACCTGCTGGTCCATAGCGTTAGCCACCTGTTGGGCAAATGACAGGTTCGCCTCGGCGGCGGGGTACTGCCGATTGTTGATGGCCATGCCCGCTTCGTCGAGCTTGCTCATGACCGCCGCGGTGTCGAAGCCGGTGCGGCTGAGGAATCGCGCCCTCTTCCGCAGCGCGAACAGCTTGGCCGGCAGGCGGATGCCGCTGGGGTCGGAGGCCACACCCTTGAAGGCCGCGGCGTACTTCTGCGTGATCTCCATGTCGGTGAACCCGTGCTCGACAGTGGGCTCGACGGTGGTGGCCTCGGTGTAGTCGTTCCAGGTCACGCAGAAGACCGCGTCGATGGTGTCGCGGTGGGCGGCGTTGAAGGCCCACTGTCGCTCGTAGGTCCTGCCCTGCTCGCGCTCGAGCAGCCACAGCGTCCGCTCCCAGCCGGCACAGCCTCGGTTGTCGAAGCCCGGGCAGGCGGAGCTGATCCGCATGGAGAATTCGCCCGTGTCGAAGTGCTTCTGGTTCATCTGCTCCAGGCGCTGGACGTAGATGGCCATGTCGTCGGAGTCGAGGTAGTAGTCGTAGGTCGCCAGCATCTCCGGCGGGATGGGCTTGCCTGACAGGCGGTACGGGCCGAGGATCCACCCGAACGTCCCGTCGATGTGCGGCGCCCAGCGCCCGTAGCTCCACGCCTGGTGCCGATCATCCGGGCCGATGGTCGCCCGGCGGATGAACCACGGCCTCTTCTGTCCGGGCGGGGTGCGGTAGTCGTGGTGGCGGATCCAGCGGAACTCCTCCGGCTCGGTCCCGCCGAACAGGAAGATCACCGGATGCCCCTCGACCACCAGTGCGGCCTTGGAGGTGTAGAAGTTATCGAGGGCGTACTGGAGGGACTTCTTGATGGCCTCGGCCTTTTTCTGGCGGGTATCGGCGGCGGGGTCGACGCTCTGGTACCAGTCGAAGTGCGACTCGGCGATGAAGTCGATGCCGAGCCGGAAGTCGTACCGTTCGGCCATCTTCAGCAGCGACCGCAAGGCGTGCTCCCACCCGAAGTTGCCGGGCAGGATCCAGTCGACGATGAAGGCGTCGATATGGGCGGTCCGGGCCTGGAGGATCTGGAACTCCTGGTAGTCCGGGTCCATGTCCGACTGCATCCCCACCAGCGGGTAGACCTTCGCGGCCACGTCGTGCCGCCCGCACGGGCCGATCAGATCGGGGTTGTAGTTGACGTACGTCTGGCGGGCCTTGGAGTCCTTGGCGGTGAGGGTCTTCTGCCACGATCCCAGGTTGCCGTCGTATTCCCGCGTGCGGTGATGGGGGAAGTAGAGGGCATACACCTGCTTGGCCAGCGTTGTCGAGGAAGCCGGCGAGGACGCCGACGCCTGGGCCCACGCGCATCCGGCCAATGACAGCAGCAGCGAGACGGTGGCGGCGTGTCGGATCGATCCCCTGGCCTGTATCCTCATCAAGGCTGTTACTCCTTCTGCTCGTGCGTGTGCTCGTGCCTGAACTCCGGCCAGGGGTTGAACACGACAGGCTTCTCCGGCACGGCCATCAGGTAGGCGTTGTTCCGCTCGTCGATCTCGTTGACCTTGCCGTCGCCATCCAGGACCACCAGGTAGGCGCCCGGGGCCTCCAGGCCGGGGATGAGCACCTCGGCGGCCTTGCCGCCCGGCGGGACGCGAATGGTCCGCGTGGCCACACGCGTCCGGGCGGCGATCCCCCCCAGCCGGAGCACGCCCGCCCCGGCCGGCGCCCTGCTCGACCCGATCCACAGGTTCGTGCAGGGCTTGCCGTCGATGGTGACGGCCACCTCGGCGGTGGTCTTG
>DASRZG010000657.1:0-3017 GCA_035686585.1 Phycisphaerae bacterium | reverse complement strand
ATCTCCGCCGACAGCGACTCGTCCATCCGCTCCGTCCGTTCGGACGTCACCCCGGCCAGCACAAGCCATCCCACGCTGACCGCCGCAAAGATCGCCACAATCGCCATGAAACGCAGTGCACTCATCTTTGATTCCCCTTTCCTACGGGAGGTTGCAGTCCGTCGATGTCACGGTTCGGACAGTGGGGGCGGTACAGTTCCGCAGCCCACTCCACGGGCTTGAGCAGGACGTACACGATGTCCGCCGCCCAGGGCGAGCGGAGGCGGCGCGCGACGGCAGGGCCGACGATGTTGTAGAGGCGGCGCAGCGGGCGGTGGACGCGCGGCCAGCGCGCCCGAAGCCGCCCCTCGAACGCCCGCAGGCGGGCCAGTTGCCGGTTGACCGGCACGCCGCCGGCCGGGTCGATCGCGCTGCCGACGAAGCGCCGGTGCCCCCGCGCCGCGGCCGAGACGACGAAGCAGTCCGACGGCGCTTTGTAGCGGAAGGCCTCATAGCGGGCCATGGCCGCGAGGACTTTCACCCAGACCGTGACCGCCAACGCGCCCGCCCACGCCAGGGCAAACGGCCAGACCCGCCCGGTCAACTGCCCTCCCCGCCGGATGTGGATCAGCAGCAGCGAGAGGTTCACGCAGGGCGCCAGGGGCACGGCGAGCAGATACAGGCCGGTTATCTCGTTGTACAACAGGTCCTCGCTCAGCCCGTGTTGCAGGCCTTTCCGGATTGCCACCACGGCATTGGTCTCCGGCCACAGGGGCATCCCCGCGTACCACAGGCAGATCAGCGCCATGGTCAGCATCATCAGGGCGTTGGGTTTGCTTCTCATCAGGTATGCGGGCGACGCAAGGGCCCACACCAGCGACACGGCCGAAACCAGCCAGACCGGCAGGATCGCCAGGCCGGCCCAGCCCTGGTTGATCACGCCGAACCACCCCATGCCCTTCCCGCCCCTCCACTCCGACCCGCAAGCGGCTGTGAACAGCAGCAGCATCACCGTGGGCATCAGTGCCAGCGTCCACGCGTAGCAGCGGCGCTCCGCGCCGCCCCACGCCAGCTCCGGCCTGCGGAGCCGGCGGATCAGGAGCACCAGCGCGAGCACCTGAAAGCCCGTGTACGCCATCGCTATGGCCATCGGGATCAGGATGTCGTCGGACATCGTGGTTTCTCCGTGCTCCGCCGGCCGGGACCGCCCCGGCCGGTCTATCTTGCCCGCTGGAGGATCCGCTCCAGCGACTGGATGTATTGCTGCATGGCCTTCCGTCCCCGGGCGGTGATGGCCAACGTGGTCCGGGGCTTTTTGCCGACGAAGCCCTTGGTGATCCGGGCATACCCCGCCCGCTCCAGGGCCGCCAGGTGGGCCGACAGGTTCCCGTCCGTCAGGCCCAGCTCGGCCTTGAGCTCGTTGAAGTCCAACGACTCCACCCCCGTCAGCGTGGCCATAATCGCCAGCCGCGTCCGCTGGTGGATCGTCTCGTCCAACCCGTCCTGTCCATCACGCCGCGCCAGGTCCGTCTCTCCCGTCGCTTCGCTCCGAGGAACCGGGAGCCGGGAACCGGGAACCAGGAACCCGGAGCCAGGGAAGCGACGCCCCCCTGTTCTCAGCGATCGTCGCCTCCCGGTCGCCCTTATTCCTGATCCATGTCGCCATTCCTGCGGTCCTCGGTTCCCGTCTTCTCGTTCCGTGTAAGCAGTTCGCTTTTCCCGGTTCCTTGTTCCCGGCTCCCGATTCCTCGCTTCGCGGCCTGCCGCGAAGCGACTAGCCGCCGTGGCGGAGCCACACCACGACTCCATACACAATGTGGAACCCGCCGAACGTCACCCCCAGCGTCAGGTACGGGCTGGTGTGCAGCTCGGCCGCGCAGAGGATGCCCGCCAGCAGGAAGGCCACGGCCATCGCGCGGATCTCGACCACGCTGAACTCGCCCACCTGCCACAGGGCCACGCCGTAGAAGAGCATCCAGATCGCCGGGATCAGCCCCCACAGGTTGGGCCCTTCGGGATAGGCAAAGTGGCGGTAGACGATCGCCGCCGTCAGGCCCACCCCGGCCAGGAAGGGCGGGAGGATGGTCCGCAGGATGCGTTTCTTGACGTTGGACCAGAAGGACATGCCTTGTTTGCGTTCGCGGAGGCGGGTGCAGATGGTCGCGCCGGCGAACGCGGCCGCGAACACGCCCGCCCAGACGATCGCGTTGATGCCGGTGGCGGTCACCTCGTCTTGGGCATACGCCCGGCTGATGGTGCTGTCGGCCAGGCACCCCGCCAGCGCCGCCAGGCCGGCGATGATCCCGCTGAGCCCGCTCTGGGTCGAATACCGCACGGGCCGCTCCATCAGCTCTCGGATGGCCGCCAGTTGTCTGCTCGCTCGATCCGGCTCCATGGTCGTTCTCCGGAAACAGGTCCTATCCGCTTTGTACTACAAAGTACTTTGTCAAGCCAGGAAAAGTTCGCGCTTTTCGGCGGTTTTCTGTCGGGCCGTTGGGCCCCGAATGGGGCCCGGCGCATTTGGCCGGGGGCGTGGGGCCTGGTTGTATTACAGAAGCGGGGCGCTGCTTCTTCCGCCGGGAGGGCGGCAGAATCGTAGCCCAGGGCGTAAGCCCTCACCTTTACCCACAAATCCGAGTCGCCAGGGCGCCGCCGGCCACGGAGCGGCCTTCGTTCTTGGCCCCGGGGGACCGGAGCGGAGCGAGGGAGCCCGGGGGACGAGGCCAGCCCGGAGGGCGGCATATGCTAGCCCACCGCGGAAGCGGTGGGAGAACGGGCGTCCGACAGAAAACCCCAGCCCCGCAGGGGCGGCACATCGCCGTGTCCGGGCATGTGTCGCTCCTGCCGGGGCTGGGCTCTTCTGAGGGTCGCGACCCTACCCACCGCTTCCGCGGTGGGCTAGTGCAGCGTCAATTTTAATTGTTTGGTTAAGGTCCACATGGCCGATCTCTCGAACGAGGGCGTGCGGATACGCCCAAGGCTCCAAGGACGGAGACGGCCATGAACAAGCGTTACATCGTAAAGTTGAGCGACGACGA
>DASRZG010000656.1:0-8878 GCA_035686585.1 Phycisphaerae bacterium | reverse complement strand
ATTCGGTGATCGCCAGGACGCCGTCGCCGTCCCAGCCGTGGAAACGCACCTCCGCGCGGGTATCCGACAGCACCCGCGGGGTGGCCGTGCCCGGCTGGGGGCGGTCGAAACCGACGGCCTCCCCCGACGTGTAGACCAGCTCCAGGGCCGTCCCGGCCCCGGCGTCGAACGGGCCGATCCACTCCCTGCCCGACCGGCGGTCCTGGAGCGATACCAGGTATCCGCGCTCGAACCGCGCCAGCAGCGTGGCCGTCTCGACCAGCAGCGCATCGCCTTCCCGGCGGATCATGATCTGTCTCCCACGCCCGCGGCGGGCGGTTCGCAATTGTCGGGGAGCGTGACCGGAATCGCAACGGGGGAACTCTCGTTTAGCGGCGGTCGGTACGACCGCCTTCCCGGGTCGTCGTACCGACGACCGCTAAACGTTGCGCGCCCCCCCGGTCAACCGGGATCGAGTTTTTGCATCGCGGAATGGGGCGGTGTGGGGGGAGAATAGGCACACTCCGAGGCGAAAGGCCCCGGGTCATATCGCGGAGGCACGACGATGAAACGGATCGCACTGTCGCTGGTGGTGGGGCTGGTCTTGACGAACCCGGCGCCGGCCGCGATGACGGCGGAGAATGTGGTGCAGAAGACCGGCGTGGCCGGCGGGCTCTGCTCGTTCCCCCGGCTGGTCAAGGCGGACGAGCCGCTGGCAATGGAGCTGGCCGGGCGCGCGAGCTTCGTGGTGCACGCCCTGTCGCCGGACGCCGCCGGCGGGCAGCGCCTCCGCGGTGCGGCGGAGGCCAAGGGCCTGCTCGGCCGGTCGCTCTACGTCGAGACGGGCAGCGCCTCGAAGCTGCCGGCGGCCGACCGGCTGGTCGACCTGCTGGTCGTGACCGACCTGCGGGATGCGGACCTGACGGGCGCGCTCCGCACCGAGTGGCTGCGGGTGCTGTCCCCCGGGCGGGGCGCGGCCGTGGTGGGCAGGGCGAAGGAGGCCGGGGCGGGGCTGTCGGCCGATGCACTCAAGGCCTGGGTCAAGGACCTCCCGACGGCGAAGGTCGTCGCGGACGAATCGGGCCTCTGGGCGGTCCTGCGGACCGACCTGCCGGGCGGGTCCGACCCGTGGAGCCACCGCTGCCACGGCCCGGACAACGCGCAGGTCTCCGCCGATTCGACGCTCCAGGCCCCGTTCCTGGCGCAGTGGTGGGGCATGCCGCGGCAGGAGAGCTTCTGGGGGATGACGGTGGTCTCCGGCCAGGGCCGGCTGTTTTCCATCCGTGCCAGCCGCCGCGCCGGGGATACGGTCTTCCTCACCGCCCGCGGGCTGACCAACGGCGTGATCCTCTGGCAGAAGCTCCTCCGCCAGGCGGGCGAGAACGCCAAGGCCCCGCACGGCGGCTTCGTCCCGAGCCGCTCATGCGCGGTGGTCGCCGGCGATACGCTGTGCCTGGTCGAGAAGGACGCCATCCTGCGGCTGGACGGCGAGACCGGCGAGGTCCGCGACCGCATCCCCGGCCCCAAGCCGGGCGGGCAGATCAAGTGGCTGGCGGCCGCCGACGGGCTGCTGGCGGTGCTGGCGGGGGAGGTGGACGCCGTCACGCCCATCGCCTACCAGACGGTCGCCGGCAATCCCGTCGGCCGGGAGCTGGCGGTCTACGACGGCCAGTCGAAGAGCCAGCTTTGGCAGGCCACGGTCGACGGCGACGTGGACGAGCGGATGATCGCCATCCGCGGCGATCACCTGTATTGCCTGGTCCAGGACGTGGGGGTGGAGTGCCGCGAGCTGAAGACCGGCAGGAAGGTCTGGACGAGCTCCGACGAGAACGTCCGGACCGCGTTCCGCACCCCGGCGCCCAAGTCCATCGGGGGGCTGCTGGTCTCCCAGCCGGCCCTGCTGGCCCTGGAGGACGCCCTGATGCTGCGGGCCCAGTGGGCCAAGGAGCTTCTCGCCTTGTCGCCGAAGGACGGCAGCGTCCTGTGGAGAAAGCCCTCGCTGCCCTGGGGCGGCAAGTGCGACCAGAGCTTCCAGCGGTGCCTGACGGGCGTGCCGGTGGGCGAGCTGTGGGTCGGCGGGAGCAACGCGATCAACCTGAAGACGGGCGAGGTGGTCAAAGGCCCGCGGTTCGCCTCCTCCGGCTGCGGACCTTCCATGACCACGCCGGGGTATCTGATCACGTGCTGGGGCAAGGTGATGACACTCCCCGGGGGCAGGTTCCTCCGCCGCGACGACCTGAAGGCGCCCTGCGACATCGGCACCGTGGTCTCGGAGGGGATGATGGTCACCATGCCCTCGCAGTGCGCGTGCCCGTATGAGGTGAAGGGCTACCGGGTGCTCGCCTCGGCCGGGGCGATCGCCCCCCACACCGCGCCGCCGTGGAAGGAGCGGCTGAGCGTGGCCGACCGGACGGCCCCCGCCGCCCTGGAGGTGACCGAGGCCGACTGGCCCACCTACCGCCATGACCCGCGGCGAAGCGGCGCCACCGCCGCCTCCGTGGGCGAGCAGCCGAAGGAGCTGTGGCGATGGAAACCGGCCGGCGCCATCCCCTACGGCGAGGTCTGGAAGGACCCGGCCAGCCCGAGGTTGGCGCCGGATTACCAGGCCACCGCGCCGATCGCGGCCGCCGGCAAGGTCTGGTTCGCCTCCCACGACGGCGTCATTCGCTGCCTGCAGGCCGACTCCGGGAAGGAGGTCTGGAACTTCCCGACCGGCGGGATGCTGTTTGCCCCGCCGACCGTCTCGGGCGGTCGGCTGCTCGCCGGCGGCGGCGACGGGCACATCTACTGCCTCGACGCCTCCACGGGCCGGCTCCTGTGGCGGCTCCAGGCCGGGCCGGTCGACCGGCGGGTGTTCTGGTTCGGCCATCTCGTCAGCACCTGGCCCGTCCTGACCGGGGTGGCCGTGGACGGCGGGGTCGCCTACGCCGTGGCCGGGTATCAGAAGGACAGCGGCATCCACGCCTATGCCATCGACCCCGCCGGCGGGGAGGTGCTGTGGGAGAAGGACGACGCGGCCACCAACTCCTATGGCGGGCTGGAGAGCGTCGGCCACTGCGCCGTGGCCGACGGCAAGCTGTGGGTGGCCAGCTCGCCCGCGGGCTACTTCGACTGCAAGAGCGGCGAGTGGAAAGCGCGCGGCGGGTTCCTGTTCGGCGGCGAGATGGGCGTGATGGACCGCTGGCTGCTGCAGGGCGGACGGCGGCTCAGCGAGACCCAGGACACGCTGGACGCCCCCCTGAGCGGCAGCGGCTTCCTCGCCTCCAGCACCGCCGATCCGGCGGCACAGTTCAAGGTCAACGACGTCGGCACGTCCCTGCCGGTGTGGGACGCCGATCTGGCCGCGATGCCCCCCAAGGCCCTGTCCGGCGCCTTGACGGCCGTCCCCATGCCCAAGCTGAAGGCGCTGCTGGAGGAGAAGTTCCCGACCCAGCCCGATCCGGCCAGGAGGGCCCCCAGGGCCGCGACGTTGGATTGGGCCCAGCTGAAGGCCTGGACGACCGATGCGATGGTGCCCGTGGCCGTCGCCCTGGCCAAGGACCGGCTGATCGTCGCCGCCAAGCAGGGCAGGAGCTACCGGCTCGTGGCCTACGGCAGGGAAAGCGGCGCCAAGGACTGGAGCGTGGACCTGCCGGAGCAGCCGGTCATGAACCGCATCGCCGTCGACCGTGACGGGCGGATTCTCGTGGCGCTGTGCGACGGCTCGATGCTCTGCCTGGGGAAATAGGATGCCGCGTGGACGGCGCCACGGCGGACCCACGACGGGGCGAAAAAAAGACGCCGCCCCGGGGGGCGGCGCCGTTTCTGTCAGGTGTGGCGCGACGCTACGTCTTGAGGACGTTCGTGGCCCTGGGGCCTTTCTCGCCCTGGACCACCTCGAATGAGACGGCCTCGCCATCCGTGAGCGACTTGAAGCCCTCGCCCTGGATGTCGTTGTGGTGGACGAACACGTCGCCGCCCCCGTCGGTCTCGATGAAACCGAAGCCCTTGGAATCGTTGAACCACTTTACCTTACCGGTTGCCATGTGCATGGCTCCTTCAAACAGTCAGCACGTAGGATTCGCGAGCATGGGTGATCCGGGCTGACTCGAGCCTGAGGTGAAGACCGCTCATTCACGAGGCGGGAACAGCGGGGAGCAAGCTGCAAACGAAAGCGGATGCAAACCCGATTCGCCGGCGGGGGAAGGAACGTTTCCTTTCACGTCCGCCGGCCCTTAACCCAGATAGAATAGACGCCCCGGCCGGAGACGTCAAGAAGAATCCCGCGCCAGGAATCGAAAGAGCGCGTCCCTCCTCAACGGGCGCTCAGGGCATCCGGCCCGGTCCCCATCGGCCGCGGATACTGGATTCGCTCAGGACGGACGGCTTGTCCCTCAGGAATCGGGGCCCTCTGCCCGCCGCCATTTCCTTCTTGTCGCTGACCAGTCCGACCTGCTGAAGCAGCGCCCAGGCGCTGTTGTTCCACCCCATCTGGTAACCTCTCTGGTGGGCCTCCTTCTCCATCCTCAGGCGCAGGTCCTCGTTGAAGACCACGAGATCCAGGGCCCGGGCGATCTGCTCGACCGATTCCTCTCCGGGATCGACCAGGATGCCTCTGGCATACCTGCCAATGACGACGCCGCCCGAGCAGGGCTTGTTGGAGTGGATCAGCTCCAGCGCACAGCGGAACTTCGTGGCGATCGCCACCCTGCCCGAGCCCAGGGTCTCCGCCAGGATGCCGCTGGAAATCTGAGACAGGTTGAGATAGGGAAGCACGACGACATTGGCCGCGCCGAAGACCTCCAGGAAGTTCACTTCATCCAGGAAGGCGTCGAGAAAGACAATGTCATGCCCCGCAACATCCACGCCCGCCAGGTCCCCGGTCCTGCACGACCGCAGCCCGGACTGCGCAACGGCCTGGGCCAGCTCCGCCTGGTACTGCCGGTATAACCGGCCGCCCTCCGCCCGCACGAAGCCCGGATGGGCCTGGCCCGCGACCAGGTACACGATCCGCCGCCTCTGCTCCGGCGAGCAGGACTCGGCCAGGAATCGGCCGTACGCCCGGATGCCGTACTGGATTCCCTTGCCCGGGGAGATCATGCCCAACGTGGCAACAAGGAACATGCCCTCCAGGCCGAGCTTCGTCTTCACCGCCAGGCGGTCGTACTCGGACGGATGATGCATCCGGATGCCATGGTCGATGTGGGTGAGCTTCCAATGATCGATCCCGTAGACGGGGGATTCCAGTATCTCCATGGCGCTTTCGGTCGTGACGATCAGGCCATCGCTCACCCCGGCCAGTTGCTGCAGGATTCCCTGTTGGTGCGAATCCGGGTGGTCGGGCACCGTGTGAAGGTAGACGAACGTGCTCAGCCCCGCCTGCGCCAGCGCCCTGGTCATGTTCACGAAGTTCGCACCGCGGCCGTCTTTGCCGTTCGTGTCGGGGTCCAGGCCGTATTCGTGCTGGAGGATGACGACACTGGGATTCGCACTGGCCTTGGCTCTACCGATTGCCTCCTCGGTGGCCCGGTGCCAGGATTCGGGACTGTACTGATCGATGACCGTGTCCACAGGGCGGCCGTATGGACCGCTCTGATCGTCGATCGCCGTCACATCCACTCGACACACTTCCTCCGCGAAATGCCCGAGCGCGTCCGCCAGGTCGCGGCAGAACGTGGCAATCCCGCATCGCCTCGGCGGATACGTGCCCACAATCCGGATGTCGAGCTTACGGTCTCTCATGGGCGGCGATTCGTGCCGGCTTCCACGGTGGCGTCTTCTGTCGTCGGCTCCTCCATCCCTTCAGTCGTCACTTGGGGGAGTCCGCGGATGCAGGCGCTCGGTCGCGACCAGTACGCGCTCGCCGGTGGGCAGCGTCATGGAACGGCACCGGACACTTTCTCCCGTGGTGTATTCCCACCGCTCTTTCGCGTCGGCGTTCTCCGAGACGATCCGGTACGAGTCCTCGCCCTCGTAGACGGCCTCCACGCGTCGCCAGGCGTCGTCGCCTTTGTCGAGCAAGGCGACATAGATGTCTCGTACGCGCTGCTTCTCTGATCCGGACATGGCGGTGTCCTCTTCGATCGGTCCGTCCGGCGGGCGGTCAGCGCTACTTGGGCGCGCCGCGGTTCCCGGCAGACAACAGGTCCCCCCGGCCGGCGGGCGGCGTCTCGCCGTCGCGCCGCGACGGGCGATCCGCCCGAGACGGGTCAGGGGCGTCGTCGCGGCCCTCGCCGGCCTTCTCGACGATGCCGCCTTGGTCGCCTTGGTCGTCCAGGAAGCCGGATTGGCGGTAGCTGTTCCGGCTCAGGCGGGCGTTGTTCCGATACGACAGGTTGCCCACCAGCGGGAGAATCGGGGGCCGCCCCCTCAGGAGACCTCCGGCCATCCGCCACAGGATGCGCCGCCAGGAATAGAAGCGGCTGTCGCAGTCATTCATCTCCTGGAGGATCTGCGTCCGGGAGAAGTGCCGGTAGCGGGCCGTGGGGAAGGTCAGCGTGTAGTACTGCCAGTCCCGCGGGAAATTGCTGGCGGCGATGCGGCCCTGGGACTTCATCCGGTCCCACAGGCGGGTGCCGGGCAGGGGAGTCAGGAAGAGGGCGTTCAGGATGTCCACGCCGTAGCGGCCGGCGGCCTCGGCGATACGCCGGCCGATGCCCGGCTGATCGCTGTCCAGGCCCATGATGAATGATCCGACCACCAGGATGTTGTGTCGCTGGATTCGCCGGACCGAGGCCGGGAAGTCCCGCCCCTTGAGCAGGTTGAATTTCTTGCCCACCTCGGCAAGCCCCTCGGCGGTGGGGGACTCGAACCCGACGAACACGCCCTGGCATCCGGCTCGCGCCGCCAGCGTCAGCAGCTCCTCGTCATCAGCCACATTGATCGTGACCTGCGCGATCCACTTCTTGCCCAGGTCCGCCCGGATCATGGCGCGAAACAGCTCCTTCGCCCGCCCAATGTGCGCCGCGCTGATGCCGATGAGATTGTCGTCCACCACCAGGACCCACTTCTCCCGGATCGCCTTCATCTCCTCGATCACGTGGGCCACGGGCCGATGACGGTAGCGGGTGCCGTTGAAGGCCGACACGCTGCAGAAGCTGCAGCTCAGCGGACAGCCTCGCGTCGTCTGGATCGAGCCGAAGGCATAGCCTTCCGCCAGGAGGTCGTGCCGGGCCGGCGGGACCTCGGTCAGATCCACGTGCTCGCCGGCGTAGATCCTCCGCAGCCGGCCCCGCCGGGCGTCCTGCAGGACCGTCGCCCAGACGCTCTCGGCCTCCCTCGTGACGACCGAATCGACATGGCGGAGGGCCTCGGCCGCGCACATGGTGGCGTGAATCCCGCCCATGACCACGCTCACGCCCCGGCGGCGAAACTGTCCGGCCAGCTCGTACGCCCGGTTGGCCTGGGAAGTGAAGGCGGTAATCCCGACCAGGTCGGGTTGGGGCATGGTCGAGTAATCCGGCGTGCGCAGGTTCTCGTCGGTGACCGTGATCTCCCATTCCGGCGGCGTCAGGCCGGCCAGGACCAGGAGCCCCAGCGGCTTCCAGATGCGGTAGCGGTTCCACCGGCTCTCCCGGACATTGGCCAGGCTCACCAGCGGGTTGTTCGGGTTGATCAGATGGAGACGCATGGGATGCCTTTGCTCGGACCGCCCCGTCCGCTAACTCGACGGCGACATGGTGGTGTCGTTGCCGTCCTCCTTCGCCCGCGTGAGCTTGTCCAGGAACCCGTCCTTCCGGAAGGCCGCGGTCCACTTCCTCATCAGCAGCCAGCCGCCGGTGCGACGCAGGCTGCCGGCCCATCGGCGATACCACCTGTGCCAGCCCGCGTTGAGGTTGTGCAGCCACAGGGCCATGGCGGGAAACGCGATCACGTAGACCGCCACGGCCAGCAGGTGGCGCGGGCCGTAGAAGCCGCGCATGACTCCGTGGACAGCCGCCTGCATGTCCTCCGGGGTCATTGGCTCGTCAGGCCGAAAGAGCGGGAAGTTCCCGTCGTAGTACTCCAGGCCGACCTTGTCCGTGGGGAAGATCCTGTGTTCGGTCCGGAGCCGGTCGGTCAGCTCCGTTCCGGGAAGAGGAATCGGCAGCAGCACCTGCACGGTGTCGAGGCGCGCCTTGCGGATGAACCGGCGGAAATGCCGCGCGCGGTCGGTGGCGCTCATCCGGAACGGCCGGCCCGGCAGGGCGGGGTAGCCGAAGATGAACATGCCGTGTATCCGGAACCCGGCCCGACGATACAGGCGGGCCAGCTCGATCATCTCCTGCGGGTCCAGACGCTTGTTCATCGCCTTGAGCTCCTCGGCGATGGGCGACTCGAAGCCGATGGCAAGGTTGTTGATCCTCGCCTGGCGCATGGCCTGAAGCAGTTCGGCGTCCCGGGCGCGGTCCAGCCGGATCTGGACCATGATGCTGAAACGCGCGCCGACCCGCTGCTGGTAATCCCGCAGCATTCGGCAAAGGCGCAGGGTCTCGCCGCGGTTCTGACCGAACAGGTCGTCGACGATGAAGAAGACCCTGCCGCCCCATTTCTCATGGATCGAGGTGAACTGCTCCATCATGCGTTCCGGGGAGGAAAACCGGGGCTTGCCCTTGACGGTGCAGAACTCGCAGTTCATCCCACAGCCGCGGACCCCCGAGACGGGGTAGTACTTGATCCGGGCGTTCCGAAGGACGGAGAAGTCGGGGATCGGAAGCTCATCGAAGGCCGTGATCGGCTCCCTCGCCGCCGTCCGGACGAGTCGGCCGTCCTTGAGAAAGGCAATGCCCCGGACCTCGGAGAGGTCCCCGTCCGCCTCGAAACACGCCAGCAGTTCCGCGATGGTCTTCTCGCCCTCGCCCACCACGACGACATCGACCCCGTTGCGCAGAGCGTGCTCGATGTTGTCCTCGACGAAGTGATGCCCGCCCGCGATGATCCG
>DASRZG010000655.1:0-2360 GCA_035686585.1 Phycisphaerae bacterium | reverse complement strand
CGCGTCGGTCCAGCCGGTGCTGGTGGCGTAAACCCAGCCGGTGCGGTTGGGGTGGAACGTGGCGCCGAAGTGCGTGCCGCGCTGGCGGAGGACGCACTTCCACATGGCCCCGCCGTCGGTGGTCCGGTGCAGGCCGCCCTGGCTGTTGCGGATCCGCTGGTCCATCGCCGTCGGGGCGTCACAGGCGCCGACGAAGATGACATGGCTGTCGGCGGGGTCCACGCCGTAGTCCTTGGGGTACAGCAGCGGGTAATCCCTGTTGACCAGCTCCCAACTGTCCCCGCCGTCGCGCGAGCGGTACAGGCCCACGCCCTTGGTCGTGAACGGCCCGTTGGCCGGGACGCGCATGCCCGTGACCAGCACGAACAGCGTCCCGTCGGCGTGCAGGAGAAGCTTGCACACCCGCATGTTGTCCGGATCGCCCAGCCCCTTGCTCTTGGAGACCCAGGTGGCCCCGTCGTCGGTGGACTTGTAGACGCCGTGGTCATAGATCGACACGTACAGCGTCCGCCGGCCGGCTGGGCTTTTTGGACAGGGGTCCAGCACCACCGACAGGACGGGCTTTTCGGGCAGCCCCGTCCGCAGGGCCTTCCACGTCACGCCGAAGTCCTCGGTGAGGCATATCCCGCCGGGCAACCGGCTCTTGCCCGTGCCGCGCCAGATGGAGTTCTCGTTGGGGATATCGTGATGGCCGGAGAAGGCGCCCCAGATCTTCCCCGGGACCTTCGGATCGAACGCCAGCTCGTAGCAGGTATTGGTCCACCGGTCGGGAACGGGGAAGGTGTGCGCCTCGCCCTTGGCCGCCGAAGGCCCCCACCACCGCCACGTTACGCCGCCGTCGACCGACCGGGCGAAGCCGATGTCGGTATAGGCAATGTAGTGGCGCTTCGGCTGGTGGGGATCGACGTAGTAGTTCCACGTGGTCGTGACCACCAGGCCGTTGTTGGCCCAGGTGATCTTCGCGTCGTCGGCGGCGTCGCCGGCCTTGACGGCGTGCCCGGCCGTCCAGTGTTTGCCCGCGTCGCGGGTGAAGAACAGGAACATCCCGTCCGTCCGCATCACCGTGTCCGGGTCAACGGGGCTGATCTCCATGTGCCGCGGGCCCGCCACCCAGCTCGTGCCGCGGTAGCTGGTCATCCAATCGTGATCGACGTTGAACTCCTTGAATCGCGGGTCGACGAAGAAGGTCTCCACCCAGCTTTGCCCCGCGTCGTCGGTGCGGTAGATGGTGGCGTGGTTGGGCGGGAAGTACCTGGTGCCGTCGCAGGCGGCGTACGCCCGGCGGGGGTTGGCGTCGTTGGCGACGACGTGGGTGTACCGGGGGATCTTCGGCCGGTACGGGCTGGTGCCGGTGGTCTGGACGTTGATCTTGGGGTTCATCGCCCGCCGCCAGGTCTTGGCGGCGTCGGTGGAGACGTACACCCCGCCGGCGAGCCGGCCGTCGGCCACCCAGCAGGGCGTGGTGGCGTAGAGGACGGTGGTCTTGCCGTCGGAGCCACCGGCGAAGCCCGTCAGGCCCTTATCCGACGGGAGGCCCCCGACGGCCTTGGTGAACGTCGCCCCGCCGTCGTCGCTTCGAAAGACCCCCGCCGACGTGCCGACGAAGAGGGAACGCTTGCCCACCGGCTCCGTCCGGTCGACGGCGAACTGGATCACCCTGCCCGACACGCCCCGGGCCGACGTCCAGGCGCCGCCGTCGGAGAAGGCCACGTTGCCCTCGGCCGTCCCGACGAACAGCCGCTCGGGCCGGTCCCGGTCGACGTAGAACCGCGTGATCAGCCCCGCTCGCGGCTGGCGATCGCGCGGCAGGGGGGCCCAGGTCGCGCCGTTGTCGGTCGAGCGGTAGATCGTGTCGGCCGTGAAGCCGCTGAGGGCGTAGATCTCCCCGGGCCGGGTCGGGTGGAAGTACGCCGGCGCCCCGCGGACGGCCGAGCCGATCTGGCCGCGGTGGATCATCCGCCAGTGCCGCCCGCCGTCGCGGGAGATGTACCGGCCCCCCATGTCGCACTCGGCCATCATCATCTTCGGATCGTGCGGCGAGGCGGACGGGTTAAACAGCCCCCCGCCGCCGCACAGCCCGACGGGCGTCCAGCGCCCCGCCTCGGAATCGGCGGCGGGCAGGAGCCAGCAGGCGGTCAGGAGGACGGCGATCGTGACGAATGTGCACCGCACGGGATGTCTCCTTGCAGGGTGACGGGGCCCAACGGCCCTCCAGCCTACGTTACGCGTTCTGGGAGGTGATCGCCATCATAACCGCCGCCCGGCAGGGGGAGCAACGGAGCTGCCTGCGTTTCCATTGCGGATTGCGGATTTCGGATTGCGAATTGAGAAGAAGCAAGAAGAAACCGCACGCCCCCATG
>DASRZG010000654.1:0-3527 GCA_035686585.1 Phycisphaerae bacterium | reverse complement strand
GCGAACTGCCCGCGGGGGTGGCTGGTCCGCAGGTCGGGTACGCTGCCCGACATCTTCCCTGAACCTTGGGGCCGTGGCCGAAACGTCGGGCAGTATGCCCAACTTACGCTGCCCGCTCGCGGTAATAGGACGAGCGGCACTTTCTATGAACCGCTCGCTTGGTCGCGGCGTAGATCAGGGGACAACTTGACACGGCAACTCCGGGAACCTGGCGGGGCGACGGGGCCGTAGGGATGCAGACATCTCCCTTTCCCCGCGCCGCCGAGACAGAAAGGGGAACCATCATGCGAAAGTGGCTGCGGCAGCTGGACTCGGTCCTGCGCGGTGAGGCGACCCGCATGTCTTCGCTCAAGGAGGCGCGGATCGACATCCCCGTCGGCGGGCTCGTCGTCGTCACCGCCCTGCTGGGCGTGATCTACGGGCTGTGCATGGGCTCGTTCGCCATGATCCGCACCGGCGGGCAGGCCTGGCAGCAGTTGCTGGCGTCGGCGGTCAAGCTGCCGCTGCTGTTCTTCCTGACGCTGGCGGTGACGTTTCCCTCGCTGTACGTATTCAACGCCTTGATCGGCGCGCGCCTGTCGATCGTGTCGGCCTTTCGCCTGCTGATCGCAGCGATGGGCGTGATGCTGGCGGTGATGGCCTCGCTGGGGCCGATCGTCGTGTTCTTCGCCGTCAGCACGACCAGCTACCCGTTCATGGTGCTGCTGAACGTGGCCATGGGCACGATCGCGGGGCTGCTGGGGCTGGCGTTCCTGCTGCGGACGATGCATCGCCTGCTGCTCGCGCAGGAGTTCCTCGAGTGGTCGCCCGCCGCGCCCGTCCCCGAGCAGGAGCAGCCTGACGCCGATCCGCCGCTGGGCGAGGGCGCCGAGCAGCCCCCGGCCGGCCCGGCCCCGCCGCCCCTTCCCGCCCGCGGGCCCGCGGAGGCCCTGGACCTGGTCGGCCTGTCCACCAGCCGCAAGGCCCGCAGCCTCTTTCGAATCTGGACCATCGTCTTCGCCCTCGTCGGGGCGCAGATGAGCTGGGTCCTGCGGCCGTTCATCGGCGACCCGAACCGCCCGTTCCAACTGTTCCGCGAGCGCGAGAGCAACTTCTTCCTGGCCGTGCTGGGAGCGCTGCGAAACCTGTTCACCTCGTAACCGGAGGCCGCCCATGCTCACTGCGCTGCATCGGGTCGACGACGTGCTGCGCGGGCGTCCGTGGGCGGTCCGCGGGGGACGGCCTGCCGAGCGGATCGCGCAGCTCGTGCTGCTGCTGGTCGCGTTCGGTGCAGTCTACGGCCTGGTAATGGGCGGCTTCGGCGGCGTGACCGGCCGGCGCATCTGGCAGGTCGTCTTCTCCGGCATGAAGGTGCCCATGCTGCTGCTCGGCACCTTTGCCCTTTCCCTGCCGAGCTTCTTCGTGGTCAACACACTGCTCGGCCTGCGATCGGACTTCGCCTACGCCGTGCGGGCCCTGGCGGCCACGCAGGTGGCGCTGACGATCGTCCTGGCGTCCATCGCGCCGCTGACGGTCCTGTGGTACGTCTCGTTCGACAGCTATCCGGCGGCCGTGCTGTTCAATACGCTCACGTTCGGTTCGGCCAGTCTCCTGGCCCAGCGGGTGCTGCGCCGGCTGTATCGCCCGCTGATCTCGCGCGACCGGCGGCACCGCTGGCTGCTGTGGGCCTGGCTGGCGATGTACGCGTTCGTGGGCATCCAGATGGCGTGGGTGCTGCGCCCGTTCGTGGGCGATCCGAACATGGCCACGAGCTTCTTCCGCCCCGGCGCCTGGGGCAACGCGTACGTGAGGCTCTTCGAGGTGGTGACGTCGCTGCTTCGCTGATCCCGGCGCCCTGGGGTATGCAGTCCAGCGTCGGCTGGAAGCCATGGGCGCCGCACCGACGCCGCGCGGGCAGCGCCCTGTCGCGGCCGGCGGCGTGGTCGGCCGTCCATTCCAGGGCCCCGTCATCTGCGGCGGCAGCCGCAAACCAGTGCACCCCGCGGCAACGGGGGGGCCTACTTCTTCGGTTCTGCTGCCTTGTCGGATTTCTCCGCGCGGGCAAGGACGCGTTGGACGCGTTGGGCGGCTTCGGCGGCGTGGGGGTCGCGGGCTTGGGTTCGGTCGGCGACGGTCTGGTAGTGTCGGGCGGCGTCGGCGAGGCGGCCGGCGGCCTCACAGGCGACGGCGAGGTTGAACAGGAGGCTCACGTCGTTGGGGGACTGCTTGACGGCCGACTCGAAGAAGCCGACGGCGTTCTGGTAGGCGCCCTGCTCGGCGGCCTTCAGGCCGTAGCGGCCTTGCTCGTTCAGCGTTCCGCGCATGGGGATCTCCGCCGTGACGACGAGCGGGAGGACCATGGCGCGGAAGGTCTCGGCGCATTCGGTCAGCAGCTCGCGGATGACCTGGTCGGCGGGGGGGATGCGCTGCGGGTCGTCGGGGCGGTGCAGGCCGAGCTCGCCCCGCACCCGCGGGTCGGCGGTGGAGCTGTACGAGCGGTGCGTCTCCACCGTCGTCACCTGCTCGCCGCTGTGGGCGCGGGTGAGGACGAAATCGACGGTCAGCTCCACGGTGCGGACCAGCGTGGGCAGATCGAGCAGCTCCGGCTCGCGGGTCGTGGCGTTCGGCCGGCGGACCTGGCGGGCGCCGCGGGCGTCGTCGGCCTTTATGGTGATCCGCCCGCCGACGAAGACTACCTGCTCGGGCTGGATCTCGGAAGTGACGACGCGCGCCGCCCGCAGCTGGCCGCTGCTGACGAACAGGGGGCGTTCGTTGAGCAGGTCGATCACGAACTGCCCGTAGAGACCGGCGTCGGGAGGCGTCACGGTGAAGGTTCCGCGGGGGTTGATCAGGACGACGCCCGCAGGCATCGGCACGGCCGCGGGCAGGACGTGGCTCACCTTTACGACCGGCCCGGCGCACCCGGCGGCCCACGTCAGTGCAAACCCCGCCGGCAGCGCCCATCGCAATCGCATTCGCATGGCTGCACCCCTTTCGGTCAGCAGAGGAGCGGATCGCCCGCACCGGCATGATGCTACAGGTGGACGGCTCTCGCCGCAAGGAGCGGGCGAAGAAGTCCTTGCCGGGCCGTTGATTCCCTCTGCCGGGACCTATACACTGATTACATTGCCGAATCGGGGTCCCGTCATGAAACGATGGTTGACAGTTTTGCTTCTGGCATCCGCGGCGGCGGGTGGGGGCTGCGGGACACAGCGGATCCTGCTGGGGACGAAGGGCTCGTACCTGTTCACCGCGACCGACGCGCTGGCCCGGCCTGGCGAGGAGGTCCAACTGCGGGTGCGCGTGCAGGGCGGGGACCTGCTGCAAGCCCGGCCGGGGCTGGTCGTGCACTTCCACCGCGAAGGGACGTTGTACAAGGCAGCCGAAACGGACGACGACGGCGTGGCGAGCGTCTCGTTCACACCGCAGACGGCGGGCGATTACCGGTTCGCCGCCGAGGTGTCCCCGGTCGGACTGCCGGATGAGCCGCCCTCGCCGCTGGAGCTCCACGTCGCTTGCCGAACGGAAGGCACCCCGATCGTCATCGT
>DASRZG010000653.1:0-3818 GCA_035686585.1 Phycisphaerae bacterium | reverse complement strand
TTGCGCCGCCCGTCGTAGTAGACGTCCCAGAGCTTCAGGCAGACCTCCTTCGGCGACAGGCCCTTGAACGGCGCGCTCTCGTGCAACGCCTCCAACGAGAAGGTGTTCGGCGCCGCCACGCCGGCCGAGACGGGCGCGTCCGAGGTCAGCCACGGATTGACCGCCTGCCCCAGCGCCGCCGGGCCGGGTGCCAGAATCCACCCCGCCAGCAGGACGACTCTGAGCCGTTTCGTGTGCATGGTGCTCTCTCCTCAGCCGCCCTTGGCCTTGTCGCCGGCGACCAGGGCGCGGGTCAGGCCCACCACGCCGCGGGCGACCAGGGAGACCGCCAGCAGGAACAGCAGGCTCGACCAGATGTACGTCAGCAGAGGCCAGACGTCGTCCATCAGGCCGCTGAACTGCCGCCAGACGAGCCCCGTCAGCCCGATCAGTGCCGCCAGGGCGACCGCCGCCGCCAGCGACGCCCGCAGCGACCGCCGCACCGGCGCCAGCCGGATCGCCAGGCAGGTCGTCAGGTACACGAACAGCGGCACGCGCCAGTTGAGCCAGTCCAGCTCCACCCACGTCCCGGCCATCCGCCGCAACAGGTTCACCTGCTGATCGGCTTGGTCCCAGAACGCCCCGGGCGAGGTGGGCAGGGCCTTGGGCAACTCCGCCATCGTCCCCACCCCTCCGGTACCCGCTACGAACTCGGTTATGACCGGCTTACCCAGCAGGGCGTGGGCGAGCACGATTCCCGCCCCGCAGGCAAGGATGGTCACGAACGCCGCCACCACCGGCCCGACGTGGGGGAGCTTGGGGGCGCTCTCGGTGGTCGCCTCGCCCTCGCCCTCGCCGGAGGACTTCCTCGTCCGGCGCCCGTTCGACCCCCCGTCGCCCATCAGCCTGGCCCGGCGGACCTCCCCGCCGGTGATCAGGCAGCCGAAGATGTAGGCCATCTCCGCCACCACCGTCCCCGGGAGCAGGGCCCAGTTGACCCACTTGCCGCCGACCATGTCCGCCCAGAGACGGTAAGTGCCCATGGCCAGGAAGAACATGCCGAGCAGATACACCGAGAATGCCGCGTAGATCAACGGATGCGCCTTTCCTGTAGGGGTTTCCTGGGATTGTATCGGACAATCGGCGCGCGATTCTATATGTTCGCGGAAAGCGGGGCCGGTTCGGGGCGTCCCGGTCTCGCGAAACCGCCAGCGGTGGAGGAATGTGGAGAAATCGTTGCGTAAAAAAGTCTTGTCTATTCACGTCGGGCTGCTAGAATCTCCGATTCGCAAGTAGGCGGCCGTTCTATTATGACAGGACGGTCAGGACAGGGCCAACCGTGGCAGGAGATAGGGCTTCGTGGCAGTACGATTGCGACTGAAAAGGTTCGGCCGGCGGCACCGGGCGTTCTTCCGCATCAACGCGGTGGATTCGCGCCGCCCGCGGGACGGTCGGGTGCTCGAGGAGCTGGGCTGGTACGACCCGGTGGCCGAGACCCCGGACAAGCAAGTGTCGCTGAAGCGTGAGCGGATCGAGTACTGGTTGGGCGTGGGCGCCCAACCTTCCGACACGGTGCGGGACCTGCTGAACCGTCACGGCATCACGGTCAGGAGCAAGTAGCGCAGCCGCCTGCGGGTCTTGCGCCTGCGCGCGTTGCGTGCGTGCCGACCGTGTCGGGCGGCGGGGCGGGAACCGGTGGCGATGCGGATCGATATCCTGACGCTGTTCCCCGAGCTGTTCGGGCCGGTGCTGGCGACCAGCATCATCGGGCGCGCGATCGCCGCCGGGGTGGTCGAGGTGGCGGTCACGAACATCCGCGACTATTCCACCGACCGGCATCGGAAGGTGGACGACGCCCCCTTCGGCGGCGGGCCCGGCATGGTGATGATGTGCCAGCCGGTCTTCGACGCCGTCGAGGCCGTCCGGGCGCAGGCCGACGTGCCCGGCGTGGTCGCCCTGCTGACGCCCCAGGGCCGCCGACTCGACCAGCGGATGCTCACCGAGCTGGCGTGCCTGGACCGGCTGATCCTGGTGGCAGGGCATTACGAAGGTTTTGACGAGCGGATTCGCGAGCGCCTGGCCGATGTCGAGATCAGCCTGGGCGACTTCGTTCTGTCCGGGGGGGAGGTGCCGGCGATGGCGGTGCTGGACGGGGTCGTCCGGCTGCTGCCGGGCGCTCTCGGCGAGCCGGAGAGCGTGAAGGAAGAATCCTTCAGCATGGGATTGCTGGAGTATCCGCAATATACCCGCCCGCGGGAGTTTCGCGGGATGGACGTGCCGGACGTGCTGCTCAGCGGGCACCACGCCGAGATCAACGCGTGGCGCCGCCAGCAGGCGATCGAGCGGACGATACAGCGCCGGCCGGATCTGTACAGGACGTATCAGCAGAAGAACAATCCGCCCTCCGACGAGCCGGACGAACGGCTCCGGAGGCAGGGAGAATTGTCGTGACGCAGGAACTGCTCAGGAAAGCGGCCGCCGGGTCCACCAAGACGGAGATTCCCTCGTTCGCGGTCGGTGACACGGTCAACGTGTCCGTCCGGATCATCGAGGGCGACAAGGAGCGGATCCAGGTGTTCCGCGGGGTGGTGATCCGGCGCAGCGGGGGCGGGGTGTCCGAGACGTTCACCGTCCGCCGCATCGTCGCCAACGAGGGCGTCGAGCGGACCTTCCCCGTCCACAGCCCGCGCGTCGCCGGCGTCGAGGTGGTCCGCTCGGGCCGGGTCCGCCGTGCCAAACTGTACTTCCTGCGCGACCGCGTCGGCAAGGCGACCCGCCTGCGGGACGTGGACACCGTCCGCCGCAAACGCCGCAGCCGGCCCGACGAGCTGCAGGAGCCGTCGGACACGGACGAAGGCTCCCAGACGGACACCGGCGGCGCCGACACGGAGGGCTGACCGCTTGTGGCCCTTCCGCCGAGCCGAATCGGCCGGGCAGCGCGGCGAGCGCCTGGCCGTCCGGCTGCTCCGGCGACAGGGGCACAAGATCCTCGCCCGCAACTACCGATGTCCCGCCGGTGAGGCGGACGTCGTCACCCTGGACCGATCGGCCGAGGGTGGCGAGACGATCGTTTTCGTCGAGGTCAAGACCCGCACCGGCGGCGCCCTGGCCCGCCCCGAATCCGCCGTCGACGCCGACAAGCGCCGCCGCCTGGTCCTCGTCGCCCGCTACTACCTCGCCCACCACGACACCGAAGACCGCCCCGTCCGATTCGACGTCGTCTCGGTGATCCTCCACGACCACGCGAAACCCGAGATCACCCACATCCCCGACGCCTTCCAGCCCTATTGACCCGACCCCTATTTCGCCCCCGGCCCTCGTGGCCGGGGGTTGTCCTTCCTCTCACCGCGTGCGCTCACATGGTGAGTGCAGGTTAACCCCGGGTCACAAGGACCCGGGGCGAAATAGAGGAGGCGTTACTTCTCGTCCACCAGCGCCCGCTTCGCCGCATCGAGAACCGTGTCCTTGCCCGCCGCCAGGTCGCGGGCGTTGGGCATGACGGGCACGTCCGGCTCCAGCCCGCGGCGCTCGATGGGGCGGTCCAGGAAGCCCTGATAGGCCTTCACCGGTGTACAGGCCGTTGGTCAGCGTGTAGGTGGTCTTGCGGGCGGAGGCGCCGGCGGTGGCCTCGCCGAAGGCCCTGGCGCGCTTGCGGGCGATGAACCACGACGCCCATCCCTCGCCCGCGCTGATGCAGCGGTCGTCGACCAGCAGGGCGATCGGGCCGGCGAAGCGGGGCCGTTCCGGCTCGGCCTTGTCGTCCGGGTCGAAGTTGCGGTGGGAGCGGCTCGCGTCGAACCCGCCGCCGCTGTTGCCCCGGACGTCCACGATCAGCCCCC
>DASRZG010000652.1:0-2951 GCA_035686585.1 Phycisphaerae bacterium | reverse complement strand
ATGGCGACGAACTCCCCTTTCGCCACCGACAGGCTGACGCCCCGCAGCACGTGGATGCTCCGCGTGCCCATGCGGTAGTGCTTGTGGACCCGGGTCGCCTGGATCAGCTTCTCCCCGCCCGCGGCCCGGGCGGCCTCGATCGGGCCCAGCAGCGCCATCGCCGCCAGCGGGCTCAGCACGGCCGCACACGCCCCGATCAGGATGGCCAGGTCCGTTCCCAACGACCAGCCCACCACGGGTGAGACGTCCAGGCGCTCAGGCAGCATCACCGCCGCCACCAGCGCCGCCACCACCGCCCAGAACGCCAGAAACTGCCCCGCCGCCCAGCCGGCGGCCGACCGCCGGTAGCTGTACGCCATGTACCCCGTCCCCAGGCAGACCGTGCCCGGCGGGACCAGCCCCGCGCCCAAGGCCAGCATTCCCCAGGGGAATCCCTCCCGCCCCCGCTGCCGCGCCATCCGGACCGCCACGAAGATGCTGAACACCCACAGGATCCCCGCGGCGATGGCGACCAGCCCGACCAGCAGCAACAGGATGGGATCGATCTCGCTCATCGGCTACTCGTACCGCACGACCTCCGCCGGGGCGCGGATGGAGGCCCAGATGGCCGGGATCAGCGCGCCCACCAGCCCCGACGCCACCGCCCAGGCCGCCACCACCAGCATGACACCCGGCTCCACCTGGTTGGGGATCTTGTCGAACAGGAAGACCTCCTTGTCCCACACCCGCTCGCCGGTGAGCAGGTACAGCAGGTCTTCCACCTCGTTGATGTAGTGGACGAACAGCCACCCGATCCCCAGGCCCGCCAGGCTGCCCACCAGGCCGGTGGCGGCGCCGAAGGCCAGGAAGATCTGCGCCACCCCGCCCGGCGAGCCGCCCACCGCCCGGATCACGCCGATGTCGCGGATCTTCTGCATCACGATCATGTAGAAGATCGCGAACACCAGCAGCACCGCTACCAGCGAGATCACCCCGAACATCAGCGCCACCAGCGAACGCTGCTTCTGGATCGGCCCGATGAACTTCGCCAGTTTCTCGCTCCAGGTGTGGATCTCCACGTCCTCCGCCACCGGCTCGTTGTGGGAGGCCTCAAACGAGCGCCAGGCGTGTTCCACCTTCTTCTTCACGGGCTTAAGCTTCGAGGGCGTGGCGTATTTGGCCTTTACCTTGATCTGGATCTGCGAGCACCGGGCGGGGTCCACGAACGTCGGATCCCGGTCATCCCGCCGCTCGCCCATCTCCGCCAGGCGCTGCAGGTGCGCGAACGGGACGTACACCATGTTCGAGTCGAAGTGGTACACGCCCGTCTTCACGTCGTCGGCGATCACGAAGGTCCGCGTGCTGGGGGTGACGGTGGTGGAGATCCTGCCCCGCCCCATCGGCAGCAGCGTCAGCAGCACGTGCCGCCCCGGGCCGATGGCGCGGACGGTATCGCCCTCGGGTGTCCGGAAGCTCAGCCCGCCGATGCCCAGGCCCAGGATGATCCGGTCCTCCGGCCCGCGGAACCACTCGAACTGGCGGTCCCGCATCAGGTTGATCTTCTCGGTGAGCCCGGCGATCGTCTTGGGGTCGCCCCGGCCCTCGCCCTTGGCCTGCTCGGCCTGCAGGGCGATCTCCAGCTTCCGGATCAGCTCCCGCTCCTGGATGGCCATCTCGTAGTCGCTGATCCAGTAGTCCAGGCGCTCCCTGGCCCTGTCGAGGCGGAGGACCATCTCCTCGTCCCGCCGGCCTTGGGGGCGCTGCGATTCCCGGCGCCACTCCCGCTCGACCGCCACGCGGCGCTCCCGCAGGCGCTGGAGGACCTCCTCCGCCGAGGGGTCGAAGTTGGCGTCATTCCGGCCGGCCTGGACGAACAGGCCGTTCTCGAAGTCGGTCACCGCCAGCCGCTCCGGCAGGCGGATGCCGCAGATCTGCACGGTGGTGGTGAAGTTGTCGCCGATCCGCAGCAG
The DNA here is from genome assembly GCA_035686585.1 of Phycisphaerae bacterium. Lineage (GTDB taxonomy): Bacteria > Planctomycetota > Phycisphaerae > SM23-33 > SM23-33 > DASRZG01. The sequence continues at coordinate 1,002 of DASRZG010000652.1, read as the reverse complement.
CCCGTAGGTGTAGATCGCCGGCGTGACGGCCTCGATCTCCGCCATCGGCTCGCCGACCTTGACGTACACCGCCCCCAGCCGCCTCTGCGGGCCCGTCGCCTCGCCGGCGCCCAGGCCTTCCGGGGCGAACTGGAGCACCTTGTCCGTCCCCAGCGTCAGCGTGCCGGTCAGCTCCCGTTCCTTGCGGCCGTCGCCGAACAGGGCCGCCCGGGCCGAAAAGACGCGGGGCTGGTCAACCTTCAGCAGATCGGCGCCCTTCCGGCCGCCCGAACGGTTGAGCACCTCCACCGCCGCCGGGGGGGCCTCCACGCGGTAGACCACCTCGCCCCCGTCCTCTTTGACCGGGACGAAGTCGGCGTCGAGATGGTACTCCCCCGTGAGCATGCTGATGAACTCGTCGTATCGCTTGATGCCCGCCAGGCTCCCCGAGTCGACCACGACGTCCCCGAACAGCCCCTTGGCGGCGACCTCCACCTGCCGCAGGAACCCGTCCATGACGCTGACCACGATCAGCACCATGGCCACGCACAGCATCACCGCCAGGGCGGCGACGATTGCCAGGTACCTCCGCCGGAGGTATTTCAGGCACAGGAATAGCTTGTACATGCGTCTCCCAGTGGCACAGGTTTGCAACCTGTGTTCGGTGGCACAGGTTTTCAACCCCGGCGGGGTTACAAACCTGTGCCACGCAGCATCGGGAACAGGATCACGTCGCGGATGCTCGGGCTGTTCGTCAGCAGCATCACCACCCGGTCGATGCCGATTCCCAACCCGCCCGCCGGCGGCATGCCGTGGCTCAGCGCGGTGACGAAGTCCTCGTCCATCACCCGCATGGTCTCGCCCTCGGCCTCCCCGGCCAACTGCGCCCGGAAGTTAGCTTCCTGCACGGCCGGGTCGTTCAACTCGGTGTAGGCGTTGGCGATCTCCATCCCCGCCACGTACAGCTCGAACCGCAGCGCCAGCGACGGATCGTCGGCCTTGCGGCGGGTCAGCGGACACAGC
>DASRZG010000651.1:0-4298 GCA_035686585.1 Phycisphaerae bacterium | reverse complement strand
CGACACGAACAGGGCCGGCGCACATTGGCGGAACCGCAGGCGTCGGCCATCCCTTGCCGCCGCGGGGACCGCCCGGTACGGTCCGTGAAGAGAAGGCTTATCCTCAAGGCCTGACGGGTCGCCGACACGCCTGATGGGACGCGTCCGAACGGGCCGGGGCAGCCGTTTTCCAAGCGGAAGGGAACCGTGATGGGAATCGCATTTCGAGTGGTCGGGCTTGTGATTGCATTCGGCGCCGTCTGGTTGGCGGCGGGGACGGGCGATGTCGCGCGAACGTTCGTCAACTTTCCCATGCTCGTGCTGGTGGCGATGGTTGTGGCCGGCGGGCTGTTGATGTCCTTCTCGGCGTTGCACATCTGGCTTGCCGTGCGGCGAAGCGTGACGGGGGGGGGCGAGGGCGACCTCTCCCTGCTGGCGCGCCACCTTGCGGTCCTGGACCGCGCCCGCCATCTCGCCTGGGCCGGTGGCGTGATCGGCGCAGCCATTGGGGTGATCGGGTTCCTGTGGGTGATGACAGAGCCGGACAAGCTCGTGATAGGCACGGGCATGTCCCTGCTGGGGATCCTCGCTGGTCCTGGGCGTCACGTTCCCCTTGTGGCATCTGCCCGCGTTCGTCCTCAAGCATCGCTGGCTTGAGTTCGAGAGGCGCAGGTTCGCCGGGGCCCACGCCGTAGCGCCCGCCCCCGCCAAGTCGATTCCCTGGCTTCGCCCGGTCGTTCTCTGCCTCAGCGGGCTGGCATGGGTCTTCTCCCTGGTCTGCCTAGCGGTCGTTGTGGCCCGTGATGAGAGTTGGGAGGTGCTCCTGGCCCTGCCGATCCCCTTCGTTCTCGTCGCCGCAGCCCTCCTGTTGTTCCGCCGGGCCAAGAGGCGGTAGACTCGCCGCCGGCGCCGTCCAGGAGCAATCCCGGTAGCGGAAACCGGGCAGATGCGGTATCCTGTACGGTGTGGACATCGAGGGTACGCGCATGCAAGAGGGCAGGAAACGGGCGGCTCGGCTGATCGCGGCGGCCATGCTGATGCTGGCAGCGCCGGTGGCGGTCTGGGCGGACGAGGACGACTCCTTCGGCCCGGACTACGGCAAGAGCCTGGCGGTGCCGGACACCAAGTGGGAGCCGTCGAAGGAACCCGACGAGGCGTCCCGGGAACTCCCCAACGCCGACCCGGAAGCCGCACGGAAGATGGCGGACTACTTCCTGAAGATGTTCTCTGAACACCTGGGGAGCCCCGACTGGATCAAACGCTCGATGGCGGTGATCAGCCTGGGGCGGATCCGCGACGAGCGGATCACCGACAAGCTGCTGGAGGTGGCGGAGAACGACCGCACCACCACCGTCCGCGTCTACGCCTGGGAGGCGCTGCACGCCCGCAACGGGACGCTGACGGAGGCGCAGCGGAAGCGGTGGATGGCGGCCACGATGGACCTGGCCGGCAAGGGCGCCTTCCGCGGGGACCTGCGTGTGGGCCTTGTCAACCTGCTGGCGGATACCGCGCCGACGGGCGAATCGCGCAGGATCTTCATGGGCGTGTTCGACCGGACGAACTCGCTGGACCCCAACGACATTCCCACGCTGGACGCGATGGGCAACCTGCTGGCGCGGTGGCGGGACCGGTCGCTGACGGCGGCCCTGATCGAGCGGACGGGCAGGCTGGACGACGCGTACCGGGCGGAGTACGTCCTGCTGGCGCTGGGCAGCGGCGTGGAGCCGGCGCGCGAGCTGGCGATGAAGGGCTCCGACCACATGTGGTCCCGGACCCGCGCCGCCTGGGCCGACTGGTACGGGCAGCAGAAGTTCGCCCCGGCGCAGGGGCCGCCTTACGCCGGCCGGTCCGATCTGCTGCCGCCGGCGGAGACGATCGTGGACACCCGCGCCGCCCGGTGGCGGAAGGACCTGGAGCTGGGGCAGTTGCACCTGGACCGGTTCGACGTGACCTTCGCGATCGACTCGACCGGATCGATGAAGGAAGTGGTGGCCTGGATTCAGCGGGACGTGACCAAGATGATGCGCGCCTTCGGCAAGATCAGCCGGGAGCCGCGGATCGGCGTGACCTTCTACCGCGACCATGGCGACGAGTACGTCACGCGGGTCTACCCCCTGACCGACGACGGTCGCAGGCTGGCGGAGGCGATCGCCCAGGCGGAGGCCAAGGGGGGCGGGGACGTGCCGGAGGCGGTGTACGACGCCCTGCGCGACGTGATCCGCAAGCAGGGCTGGACGCGCCGCGCCGATGCGGTCAAGATCGTCGTGCTGGTCGGCGACGCCGAGCCGCACCCGGATTCCATGGACCGCATCCGCGAGCTGGTCACCGACGCCGCGGGCAAGGGGTTCCGGTTCTACTGCGTCAAGGCCCGCACCCGCTACGGCAGCAGCGACCTGTCCAGCTTCGACCGGATCGCCGAATGGGGCAAGGGGGCCAGCTTCGAGGTGTGGTTCCCCGCCTACAGCCCCGTGATCGGCCCCGGACGTGACGGCATCGCCACGCGGGAGCGCGCCGACGGGCCCTACCGGCAGATCGTCGGCGAGGTGCTCAAGGGGCTGCTGTCCGACGGTTACCACGACCGCGCCCAGCCGTTCGTCAACGTGCTGCTGGAGTACCTGGAGGAGCCCGTGCCGGAGAAGCGCGTGGCCTTCCCCCCCGCCCCGCCGCCGACGACGCGGATCCCCATCCGCAGGCCCAACAACAACGGCGGAGGCCCGCACCGCCCCACCCCGCCGCCGAAGCCGTACGATCCCCAGGAGCGGTAGCGCCCGCCAGGCCCCGCGGGGACAGTCGTTCATGAGCCTTCGGGCCACCCACAGAGGATGAAAGCGGTTCCATCGGGTGCCCCGGACAAGCCGCAGTTTGGCTTGTCCGGCTTGCGGCCGTGGCGGAACGGCGCCGGACAAGGCAGACGACGCCTTGTCCGGGGCACCCCCCATTTTCGAGGCAGGAATAAGAAAACAGGCGCGGCGTTGCGCATCCACCGCGCCCGTCCCTCCGGATCGCACAGCGGGCGAGCGGGGCCTCTATCTCCCGCACGCCGCGTGGGCGGATATCCGCGCTCCAGGCCGCCTCCGGGGCTCACCAGAGCCGGTTCACCCGGGCGGCCCGAAGCCTCCATGGAACCATACGACATGCCGAGGACCCGGGCCAATCCCCGGCGGCGCTTTGCCCTGCGCCGAGGGGATGGTATCCTGTCGGCGGGCTGGCGCGCCGACGGGCCCAGGAGAGCGACGACGTGAAGACCATGACTTCCCGCGAGCGGTTTCAGTGCATGTACGAGCATCGCCAGGCCGATCGAGTGCCGATCACCGACATCCCCTGGGCGGCGACGATCGAGCGGTGGCGCGGCGAGGGGATGCCCGCCGACATGGCCTGGGAGGACTACTTCGGCGTCGACCGCATCGCGACGATCCATGCCGACAACAGCCCGCGCTACCCCGTGCGGGTGCTGGAGGAGACCGACAAGTACCGCGTCTGGACCACCAAGTGGGGCGCGACGCTGAGGGACTGGACCCACGCCGGCGGGACGCCGGAGTTCCTGGATTTCACCATCACCGACCCGGCCGCCTGGAAGCGGGCCAGGAAGCGGATGACGCCCGACCGCGACCGGATCGACTGGCGGAGGATGGAGACCGAATACGCCCGGTGGGTCAATGACGGCTACTGGATCATGGCGGGGTTCTGGTTCGGCTTCGACGTGACCCACTCCTGGACGGTCGGCACCGAGCGGCTGCTGATGGCGCTGGTGGACGAGCCGGCCTGGTGCGTGGACATGTTCAACACGTTCCTGGACCTGGACATCGCCCTGTTCGAGATGGTGTGGGAGGCGGGATACCGCTTCGACTGCATCCAATGGCCCGACGACCTGGGCTACAAGCATAACCAGTTCATCTCCCTGGGGATGTATCGCGAGCTGCTCAAGCCCGTCCACAAGCGGGCCTGCGACTGGGCCCGGAGCAAGGGGGTGTACACCCACCTGCATTCCTGCGGGGACGTCAACCCGCTGGTGCCGGAGTTCATCGAGATCGGCATCGACGCCCTGAACCCGCTGGAGGTCAAGGCCGGCATGGACCCGACGCCCCTGAAGCGGCAATACGGCAAGGACCTGGTCCTGCACGGCGGGATCAACGCCGTCCTCTGGGACGACCCCGCCGCCATCGAGGCCGAGATGCGGCGCGTCGTCCCCGCCCTGAAGGCCGACGGGGGGTACATCTTCAGCTCCGACCACTCCGTTCCCACCAGCGTCAGCCTCGCCGATTTCCGCCGGACCGTGGAGTTGGCGAAGGCGTTGGGCGCGTACTGATCGCCGTCATCGG